>NZ_JBBUKT010000019.1 GCF_038066715.1 Luteolibacter sp. Y139
CTTGTCCTTGCCGCCGGAGAGCACCAGCTCTTCCTTCTTCTTCTCCTTGTCCTTGTCGGGGCAGTCATCCTTGTCCTTGTCCTTGCCGCCGGAGATCACGAGCTCCTCCTTCTTCTTCTCCTTGTCCTTGTCGGGGCAGTCGTCCTTGTCCTTGCCACCGGAGATCACGAGACCCTCCTTCTCCTTCTTCTTGTCCTTATCCTTGTCGGGGCAATCGTCCTTGTCCTTGTCCTTCTCACCGGAGATGACAATGCCACCGGTCACGGCGAGTTCTTCCTTCTTCTCCTTGTCCTTGCCTGGGCAATCATCCTTTTCCTTGTCCTTGCCGGCAATCGTGGCGGCGGAGGCGAGACCGGCGGAAAAAACTCCGGCGAGGGCAGCGGCCACAAGGGCGTTCGAGGCTTTCATCTGGGTTGGTTGGTTTGGTGTGGTTTTGCAGCGGATTTCGGGACGCGCGCGTCCCAGCGCCAGACGGTAAGATTCCCTGCCCTCCGGATTATTCCAGAGATTTTCGTGTCCCGATGCTGACGAATTCGTTCCGCAGAGAAAAGGCTTCGCCTCCCGCCATCCACTGCGCCAGCTTCGCACCATCATGGTCGTGCGCCCTTTAAACCCCGGCGAGGTGGATGCTGTTGCAGAGCTGATCCACCGCTCCACCAATGAATGGTACAAAAAATCCCTCGGACGCGAAATTTTCAGCGGCCGGCCCCGCGATTGCCGGATTTTCCCCGAGACCTACGAGTCCCTCGACCCCGGCTGCGGCCTGGTCGTCGAGCTGGAGGGAAAACTCGCCGGCGTCTGCTTCTACCACCCGCGCGAAACCCACGTCGGCCTCGGAATCATGGCCGTCGCCCCGGAATTCTCCCGGCAAGGGATCGCCCACATGCTCTTGGCAAAGGTCATCATCGAGGCCGGCAAGCTGCCGATCCGCCTGATCTCCAGCGCCATGAACCTCGACTCCTACTCCCTCTACACACGGGCGGGATTCGGTCCGGTCATGGTCTATCAGGACATGCACCTCCCCACCGACGCCCCGCTGCCGCCGCTGACCGCTACCAGCGGCACCGTCCGGGTCGCGACCACCGCCGATCTCTTCCCGATGGTGGACCTGGAGGAAAACCTCTCCGGCATCCGCCGCGCCAAGGACCTCGCCCATTTCATCCAGAATCAGGGCGGCCACTGGCACACCATGGTCCATCGCGACACCTCGGGGAAAATCGATGGCTGGCTCGCCTCCGTCGATCACGCCGGCTGCCGCATGATCGGCCCCGGCGTCATGGCAGATGACATGGTCGCCCTCGCCCTGCTCCACGCCCAGCTCGCCGTCCCGCGCGGCGGCTACCCCATCTTCCTAGTGCCGACCCACGAGTCCGACATGATCGCCGAACTCTACCGCTGGGGCGCCCGGAACCTGGAACTCCACTTCACCCAAGTCCGCGGACCCTACTCGCAACCCGCAGGCCTGGTCATGCCCAGCTTCCTGCCGGAGAGCAGCTAACGACTGGCTGCGAGACCTTCGCGCCAAGCGATGAAGCGCTTGAAATCGGAGCACTTCGTCGTCCAGCGATAGAAGAGACTTCCCGAAGCGATTGACTCGAGAGGCCTAGGCTGACGTCGGCCTCTCTTGGGAAAAAACGGCGGGACCAATTCAATCCGGTTCTCGAAAACCTCGAAGAACGCCTTTCTCCAAGTAACGACTGCCCCCACGAGGAAGAAAGCTCCGGAAGGAAACAAAACCCAGGGAGGCAAAAATACGACCGCCCTGACCGCCTCCACCATCATCACGGACCCTGTGCAGATTAGGCCCAAGGAGTAGCGGAGACTGTAGCGCACCTGCATCACCGCCGCGCCGGCCACATTCGCGACCGGTTCACTGCACTGGGGCGGTTGGTAAGGGTTCAATGCACCGACTTCATCGCATTGCCGCGCCGGTGGCAATCTCCTTGAGGTTCAAGAACCAGACCTCACCGAATCAATCCCTCGCGCCAAGCCACGAACCGGTTGATATCTTCACGCCTCGCCACCAGCCGGTGGAGAAGAATCGCAAGCTTACCCATGGACGTGAGCGGCTTGGCACGCCGCCATCTGGGGAAGACGGGCGAGAGGAACTCGAGCCTGTCCTCGAACACTTCGAGATACACCTTCTTCCGGCAGATCACCGCCAACGCGAAGTGAGCGACGCCAGCAACGACAAGCAAGAGGGTGACAGGCTTCATGAACACGGTGGTCGATTTCGCAAGCCCATCCATCACGACCGCCAAAGCCACCGAGACAAGGCCTGAGAAAACGAACAGCAGCGAGTACTGCAGCCCATACCTCACCTGCATCACGGGCACCTCACCGGCGACCGCAGCCGGTTCACTACACTGCGGCGGCTGGTAGGGATTCAATGCACCGACTCCATCTCATCGACGGATGGATGGCAATCTTCCGCTGGTGCTCGGCCTCCCTAACAGAAGGCCATCACTTGAACAGATCCGCCCCCATCTTCTCGTCCCTGTCGGCCGGGAAGACCGGCACGTTGTTCCACTCGAATTCCCAGTTCGGGAACTCTTTCACCACGCGCGTCTTCGTCTTCTCGCTGATCGGCTCGGTCGTGAAGAGCGGCAGGATCTTCGCGCCATTGGACATCGTGCGGTAAGTGCCGCCCTTCTCCTCCACCATCAGCACGAAGCCCACCTTGCCACCCGGCCGCTCGCCGATGGCGATGTCCAGCTCGACCTTCTCGCCCTTCTTGAACTTGACCCAATCACCGGTGACCAGCGGGCAACCTGTTAGAGGAGTGCCGCCGGAGGATTCCACCGGTTCATCCGGCTTCCAGCGTCCCATCACCGCTTCGCGAATGTCCGGCCAGCCATTGATCATGCGCGGCCTCCCTTTGACGAAGACGCTGATGTAGTCATCCCCCACCCCGAGGAAGCGGATGGTGATGTCGCGGTCCGATACCACATTGCCGTGGTAGTGGATCAGCCAGCCCGACGGCTTCACCTTGTCCGCCACGTTGAAGTACTTCGGCGCGGCATCGGCATCGGTGAGCGAGCTCGCGATCTGGCTGAGATAGAGCGGATCCGGAGCCTCGAAGTACTTCTTGAAAGCCGTCGGACGGAAATCCGAATTCTGGATATCATTCACCCGCTCCGTGTAGTGATCCCGGTTTGCGGTGTCGTAGTCCTTCACCGGCTTGCCCTGGCGGGTCTGCTTGAAATCGTAAAAGCGTCCGGGCAAGGCGCCGGCCACCTGCTGCTTGCTGCCGAAGGGCGAGGTATCCACGAAGCCCTTCCCCACGCCCGGCCCGGAGCCCGGACCCGTTCCGGTGCCCATGCCAGTCCCGATCCCACCGCCCTTGCCTCCACCCGAGCCGCCGCCTTCACCCGAGCTGACATTGGCCGAGGGCATGCCCACGTCCATCACCTCGGTCGACGAATCGGGCAGCACGAAATTGCTGGTCGCACCGGCCACGGTGATCCGCCGCGACGTCGCAGGAGCCATTGCACGCGCCTTCGTCTGGACCTTTGATGGAGCCGCTCCCTTGTTACCCCCGCCGCCGCCCCCAGGCAGGAAGTCGGGCACCTCTTCCTTCGGAGCATCGATCCATTTGTAGAAATAGAAGATCGCAAGCAGGATGAAGATCCCGTGGACCAGCAGCGAGATGGAAAAGGCACCCCAGCCAAAACGCCTCTGCTTTTTGGCCGGCTCTGACGGGGAGGAGGAATTGTCGTCGTACATGATGGCATGGCGGACTGCCTCCGCCGTTCGCCATCATGAACGCACCACTCGATCCCTTCTTGGAACAAATGGCACCGAATCGCAAACTTCGATCAGATAAAATGGATTTGATACTTCAAACCACACTCTAACGATTCTTATCACAGCTCACCGGACAGTTGCCCCGGAGAGTCGCGGGTTACTTGAAAAGATCCGCACCCAACTTCCCGTCCTTCGCCACCGGGAAAACCGGCACCTTCTCCCACTCGAATTCCCAATTCGGGAAACCCTTCTTCACGCGCTCACGGGTCTGATCGCTGATCGGCTCCGTGGTGAAAAGCGGCAGCACCTTCTGGCCATTGGGCATGGTGCGGTATTGCACATCCTTCTCTTCCACCATCAGCACGAAGCCGACCTTGCCGCCCGGGCACTCGCCGATGCCGATGTCGAATTCGGCCTTCTCACCCTTCTTCAGCTTCACCCATTCGCCCCTCGTCAGCGGTCCTCCCGGCAATGGCGTTGGAGCGGATTCGTCGATCGTCTCCGCGGGCTCCCACTTGCCGACGAGATGCGGACGCACGCCCGGCCACGCCGCGATGAGCTTGCAGCGGCCCTTCACGAAGGCCCCCAGATAGTCGTCACCCGTGCCGACGAAACGGAAGGTCACATCGCGGTCGCAGATGACTTCGCCGTGGTAGTGGACCAGCCAGCCCGACGGCTTCACCTTGTCCGCCACATTGAAGAACTTCGGCCCCGCGTCCGCATCGGAAAGCGGGATCGCGATCTGCGTGAGATAGAGCGTGTCCGGAGCCTCGAAGAACTTCCGGAAAGCAGTCGGCCGGTAGTTGTGATCCTGGATGTCCATGACGCGGCTGCCGAAGTCCTCGTAGCGCGTCACCACGTAGTCTTCCACCGGCTTGCCTTGGCGGGTCTGCTTGAAATCGTAGAACCGCCCCGGCATCGCACCCGCCACCTCCTGCTTGCTGCCGAAGGGTGACGTATCGACAAAGCCCCGTCCCGTCCCCGGACCGGAACCCGGACCCGTGCCCGTTCCCATGCCAGTCCCGATCCCGCCGCCCTTGCCACCACCGGATCCGCCGCCTTCACCCGAGCTGACATTGGCCGAGGGCATCCCCATGTCCATCACCTCGGTCGAGGAGTCAGGCAGCACGAAATTGCTGGTCGCACCGGCCACGGTGATCCGCCGCGACGTCGCGGGAGCCATGGCACGGGCCTTCGTCTGCACCTTCGAGGGAGCCGATCCCTTGTTTCCGCCGCCGCCACCACCCGGCAGGAAGTCCGGCACCTCTTCCTTCGGAGCATCGATCCACTTGTAGAAGTAGAAGATCGCCAGCAGGATGAAGATGCCGTGGACCAGCATCGAGATGGAAAAAGCACCCCAGCCGAACCGGCTCTGTTTCTTGGGAGGTTCGGACTGGGTCGTGAAATTGTCGTCGTACATGATGGCATGGCGGACTGCCTCCGCCGTTCACCATCAGGAACGCACCAGCCTGTGTTTTCTTTGAAACACGTTTGGTTTTACGCACACAGCGGCGCGCACAGCCTCATGATCGCCGGATCGATCTGATACTTCGAGTCGACCACCGTGTGGATCGGCAGGTTGCCGAAGGTGCCGTCACGATAGACCATGATCGAATTCGTCTGGCCCGCGTGCAGCGAATCCACCGCCGCCACCGCGAACTTGTACGCCATGATGCGGTCATGCACCGTCGGCGAGCCGCCGCGCTGCACGTGGCCCAGCACCGTCAGCCGCGCCTCCATACCGATCGCGTCGTTGATGTAGCGCGTCGTGTACTCGGCCATCTTGGTGCCTTCCGCCACGATCGCGATGATGTGGTCGCGCCCCTCGTGCTTGATCTCGTGCTTCAGCTTCGCGCCGATCTTTTCGAGGTCATAGGGAATCTCGGTCGTCAGGCAGAGTTCCGCCCCGCAGGCCAGCGCGCTGACCATGGCGAGATAGCCGCAGTGGCGGCCCATCACCTCGATCACGAAGGCACGGGAGAAAGACGTCGCGGTATCGCGAATCGAGTCCACCGATTGGCGGATCATGTTCAGCGCCGTATCCACCCCGAGGCAGTAGTCGGTGCCCGCGATGTCATTGTCGATCGTCGCCGGGATCCCGGCGAAGGGCACGCCGAAGTCGCTGTAGAATTGATTCAGCGCGCGGAACGAGCCGTCGCCGCCGATCACGACCAGCTTCTTAATGCCACGCTTCTGCAGGTTCTCGTAGGCCTTGCGGCGGAACTCGATGTCAAAGAAGCGCGTCGACCGCGACGAGCGCAGGAAGGTGCCCCCGCGGTGAAGGATGCCCGAGAGCAATTGGGGAGTCGATTCGACGATCTTGTCGTCGATCAGTCCGCGCAGGCCGTCATAGACCAGCCACGGCTTGTAGCCGCACATCGCCGCGTAGTCGGCGGCACATTTCACGGCGGGGTTCATACCGGCGGAATCGCCGCCGGAGGTAAAAATCGCTAGGCCTTCACTCATCGGGGTGCGGGCGGAGAGAAAGGGACCGCCCGGGGCGTGGCAAGCACGGGTTATGCCCGGCCCACCATGCAGCTTGCACCTCCCGCGCGCCGGACCGGCGCAGGATGCACCATCGGCAGGCCGGAATATCCACCGCCCGCCCGGCCACTTTCACTGAAAATCAATTCCTTGCAGCAGAACCGGGGGCTTGGCCGGCATCCTGCGATACACATTCTCAACCAAACGTAGGACGCCATGCTTCACTGGACCATCACCTTTCTGATTCTGGCCTTGGTCGCCGGACTTCTTGGATTCACGGGCTTGGCAGGCGCCTCCTACCAGATCGCACAGATTCTCTTCGTCGTCTTCCTCGTTCTGCTCGTGGTCTCGTTCCTCAAGGGCGGACTCAAGGGAAGCCCTCGATAACCAAAAATTTTCACCCCCGCCGGATGACGAACAAACGTATGATCATAAATGCCTTGGGGGACATCCAGACCCTCCGGCAGATGGCTCATACAAAGAAATCTCCGGCAAAAATGACGACCTACGACGTTGGATTGGTAGGGGCAGTCGCCGATCAAACCGGCAGCACCACCCCCTAGCGAAGGTCGACTACGAAAGATTTGCTGCAGTTAACGCTGTAGCGGGGCGGGCGCTCGGGGAGGGGTGCCCGCCCCAACTTTTTTTCTGGATGAAGCAAAGAAGCCGGACCCTTCCGATGAGCAGCGCCATCACGCTGCTGGCCCTCTCCTTCTCCACCGTCGCCCACGCCGACCGCAAGAGTCCCCTGCCCGACTGGGGCGAAGGCTACCTGACCTTCTATTTGGACAATGACCTCTTCGCCCACACCGACCGCGACTACACGAATGGCGCCCGCCTCTCGTGGATCTCGGACGACCGGGAAATCAAGGACCTCGGCTC
The DNA here is from genome assembly GCF_038066715.1 of Luteolibacter sp. Y139. NCBI lineage: Bacteria > Pseudomonadati > Verrucomicrobiota > Verrucomicrobiia > Verrucomicrobiales > Verrucomicrobiaceae > Neoluteolibacter > Neoluteolibacter soli. The sequence continues at coordinate 7,114 of NZ_JBBUKT010000019.1, forward strand.
CGTCCAGCGCCTGCTGAGATCGTTCTCGGGCGATGAAGACAGCTTCCAGCTCTTCCAGAAGCTCACCGGCTTCAAGGACTTCGAGAAGGTCCGCTACAACTACGGCTTCTCCCTCACCCAGCTCATGTACACCCCGGAACAGGCCGCACCCTACGTGCAGCCGCCAGGGGAACGCCGCTACGCCGGCTGGGCCGCCCTCGGCTTCTCCCTTCATGCCAAGGACGAGAACGTCCTGAACTCGGTGGAACTGCTGCTCGGCACCACCGGCTCGAATTCGCTGGCGGAGAATGCCCAGGACTTCATCCACAGCATCCGCGGCTTCGATAAGTTCAATGGCTGGGACTACCAGATCCCCAACGAGATCACCGCCGACCTCAGCTTCGTCCAAAAGCGCCGCTCGAACCTGCTCAGGGACGACCAGGGAGTATTCCAAATGGACGGCCTCACCGAGTGGGGCGGACGCCTCGGCACCTTCCGCACCGCCGCCCACGTCGGCACCTTCTTCCGCGCCGGCTATCATCTGCCGCCGGACTTTTCCGATCCCCGGCTCTCGGAAACCGCCTACTCGAACCTCTATTTCCGCGGTGCCGACGACTACCCCGGCCACTGGTCCATCTATGCGCTCTTCGGCGGCACCGCCCGGGCGATCGCCTACGATGCCACGCTCGATGGGCCCATGTTTCATGACTTCGACACCGGCAGCACCCGCGAGCCCTTCGTGGCGGAGGTCTTCTGCGGCGCTGGCATCCGCTACCGGCAGGCGGAGCTGAGCTACGTTCACACGTGGCGCACGCAGGAATACGAGCAGCAGCGCGAACAGTTCGCGAGCTTCGGCTCCGTGGCGGTGCGCGTGCGATTCTGAATTGTCCCGCCAGAGTCATGCGTCCATCTTCCCCGCATGACTCGTCCCCTCCGGCTCGCCCTTGCCCTCATCAGCCTTTCGCTCCCCCTCTCCGCGGACGATGCGGCCGAGCTCGCCAAGCTGCGCTCCCTGGTGCGCGAGCATGCCGCGGGAATGAACTTCTCCAGCGTGAAGTCCCAGGGCGGCAAGGTCTTCAACGACGTGATCGTGACCAAGGTGACCGAGACCTCCGTGACCTTCCATCACGAGAAAGGGGAAGCGACCTTGGAGGCGGACGACTGCCCCACGGTATGGGCCGAGCTTTTCGGCTTCGGCACCAGCACCGAAACCACCGCCCCTGCTGAAACGCCGAAGCCCTCGCTCGCCAAGCCCGCCGACACCGCCGTGGCGGAGGCCATCGCCGTCATCGAAGGCGACAAGGGCACCGGCACCGGCTTCTTCGGCCGCGATGGCGAGCAGACCTATCTCTACTCCGCCGCCCACGTGCTCTCGGGAAATTCCCGGCTCAAGGTGAAGCTGCGCAATGGCACGCTCGTCACGAAATTCGGCCAGCTTGAAGCCGCTGAAGGAGGCGACCTGATCCGCCTGCCGGTCAATGAGCCGGTGCCAAAGGTGCTCGAAATCGGTGCAGCCTCGGGCGTCTCCAAGGTCGGCACACCCATCCTCGCCTCCGGAAATGCCGCAGGTGCCGGCACCGTCGGCTTCGAGCAGGGCAAGATCCTCGGCGTCGGACCCGAGTCGATCGAGATCGATGCCCAGGTCATCCAGGGCAACAGCGGCGGCCCCATCATCCACGGCGAAACCCATCAGGTCCTCGGCGTGGTGACCCACCTCACCGCCGAGCGCAAGGACCTGTGGGCGAAGGGCACCCGCTTCGCCGATGTCCGCCGCTTCGGCTGCCGCGTCGACCGCACCTGGCAATGGAAGCAGGTGCCCGTCGATGTCTTCTTGAAAGAGGGCAAGGCCGTCCAAGCCATCCACGATCAGTCGGAGCTCATGATCGCGGCCATGCAGCCCGACAAATGGAAGGACGAGATCTTCCAGACACAGAAGGACAATCCCCTGTCCCGCGACATCGTCGCGCTCCAGGGCTGGATCACCCAGCAGCAGAGCGGCCAGCGCTTCAGCGAGATGGACCGCAAGAAGCGCCTGCGCGGCATCTTCGACGGTGCCCGCCACCGCTCGAAGGCCCAAATGGCGGAGTTCAAGTGCGATGGCTTCACCTGGTTCCACCGCGAGAGCGGCCAGCAGGAAATCAAGACCCGCCAGGAAATCGACAAGGCCTACGAAAGCGCCGTCAACGACATCCGCTAGAGCGAACCCACGCGATCGCGTAGGTAGCCCTAACGATTCCGGAATTGACCCTTAAGGGTATTCCCGTAGTCTCCCGGCGCCGCCCGGCCTCCCCCGGCGACCAAGGCAATCCCCCCCTGCCGGAATGCAACCAGAATCACCACGCCGTCTTTCCCCGGTCGGCCTCCTTGTCGAAAGTACTGGAGGCCCATGGTTGCATCCCTGTCCGTCGCGCTGTCGCGTGCACGCTTTCCTCCCTCCCCGATCCTAGTCTGCTGCTAACGGATCGTGGTCCTTGCCCTTCACCCTCACCCCTGCAAGACCCCGATGAATCAACGAAAACGTGTGATGGCCATCGCTTCCGGCGGTGGCCACTGGGTTCAGTTGCGCCGCATCATGCCCGCTCTCGATGGCATGGATGTCTTCTACGTGAGCCTCGATCCCTCGCTGGCCGCGGACGTGCCCGGCCACGACTACTACACCATCCGCGATGTCTCGCGGCGTGACCGCTTCGGCATCCTCGTCGTCGTCGCCCAGCTCATGAAGATCCTTTTCAAGGAGCGCCCGAAGGTGGTCATCACCACCGGCTCGCTCCCCGCCCTGATCGCCATGGTGCTCGCCAAGTACCTCTTCGGTGCCAAGACCATCTGGATCGATAGCATCGCCAACGCCGAGAAGCTCTCGGCCTCGGGAAAGAAGGCCGGCAAGGTCGCCGATCTCTGGCTCACGCAGTGGCCACATCTGAGCGGACCGGATGGTCCACAACATTGGGGGGCCGTACTGTGATCTTCGTTACCGTAGGATCCATGTTTCCCTTCGACCGCCTGATCCGCGTCATGGACGAGTGGACGGCAGCCCAAGGCCGCACCGACGTCTTCGCCCAGATCGGCAACGGCACCTATGAGCCGAAGCACATGAAATGGACGCGCAAGCTCGACCAGCTCGACTTCGCCAAGACCGTCCAGGACTCCGAGCTCATCGTCGCCCACGCTGGCATGGGTTCCGTCATCATGGCGGACCAGTATGCCAAGCCCATCGTGCTGCTCCCCCGCATTCAGGAACAGGGCGAGCACACCACCGATCACCAGATCGCCACCGCTGCATGGCTTCGCGGCAAACCCGGCATCCATGTTGCTGACACCGATGCCGACCTCCCGCCGTCCATCGAACTCGCCTTCGCCACCGCCCGCGATACCTCGGGCAAGTGGGCCTCCGCCGCCAATCCCGAGTTCCTGACCAAGATCCGTCAATACGTTCTCGATTCTCTCTAACACCCCCCCTCATGATCAAATTAGGAGTAGTCGGTTTGGGAAAAATGGGCCTGTCCCATTTCTCCATCGTCAATGCCCACCCGGATACCAAAGTCACCGTCTGCGATGCCACCGGCTTTGTCGTGGATGGCCTGGTGAAGTACACCAAGGTGAACGCATACAAGGACTTCGACGATCTGCTCGAAAAAGAGCCGCTCGATGCCGTGATGATCGTCACGCCCTCGAAGATGCACGCCGGCATGGTCCGCAAGGCCTTGGAAAAGGGCCTGCACGTCTTCTGCGAGAAGCCTTTCTGCCTCGATTGGAAGGACTCGGAAGAACTCACCAAGCTCGCCGAGGAAAAGGGCCTCGTGAGCCAGGTCGGCTACCACTACCGCTACGTCGGTGCCTTCCAGGAAATGAAGCGCGTTGTCGATAGCGGCGCGCTCGGCGAGATCACCCACGTCCTCGCCGAAGCCTATGGCCCCGTCGTTCTCCGCCCGAAGGGCTCCACCTGGCGCACCCAGCGTGCCGAAGGCGGCGGCTGCCTCTATGACTACGCCGCTCACGCGATCAATCTCGTGAACTGGTACTTCGGCGAGCCGTCCGGCGTTTCCGGCACCGTGCTGAATAGCATCTTCTCCGCCGACACCGACGACGAGGTTTATAGTACTCTGCTCTACCCCTCCGGCATGAGCGCCCACCTCTCCGTGAACTGGAGCGATGAATCCCAGCGCAAGATGTCCACCCGCATCACCATGACCGGCACCAATGGCCGCATGTATGCGGACCGCCAGGAGTGCCAGCTCTACCTCCGCGAGCCGGTGGCCGCACTGCCCGAATACCAGAAGGGCTGGAACGTCCGCTACACCACCGACCTCACCAAGGAAGTGAACTTCTACCTTCGCGGCGAGGAATACTCCGCGCAGATCGATGACTTCGTGAAGGCCATCATCCAGAAGCGTGTGAACACCAACAACACCTTCCGCGAAGCCGCCGCGACCGACAAGACGATCGCCATGATCATCGCCGACAAGGATCGCTCGCCTTCGAATTCGCGCGCCACTCCCGTCGTCGCCGCCACCAAAAAAGGTTGGTTCAGCCGCAAGTAAACTTCCCTCCCTCACCCCCACCCCATGGACAATCTACTTTTCGGCGACAACCAGTTCTTCGGCGTGAATCACATGTCGGAGGAGAAGGCCCGGGCGCAGCAAATGCAGTTCCAGAACACCTCCGCCATCATCGACGTGCTCGATGCCGCGTACGAGGAAGGTGTGAAGACCTTCATGTGCACCACGCACGACCGCATCTCGGAGATCTGCGACCACGTCCGCGCCAACCCGGCCAAGTACGAGGGCTTCCAGTTCTACCCCTGCATGCCCTACGCCCACAAATACAACAACGCCGTCACCGAGCACGGCATGCTGGGCGCACTCAATCAATTCCTCCCCGACGACGGCCTGTTCAAGACCGCGCTCAAGGGCGGCATGGCAGTGGCGAAGAAGGACGTCGAAGGCCTCGCTACCATCCTCATCGACATGGAGATGAAGATGTTCAAGGGCCTCTCCACCCCCGTCATCTTCCTCCAGAACGTCGTCGTCGACCTCCTGTTAGGCATGGGCTTCTACGACGCCTTCAAGATCTTCCACGATCACGTCCGCGCCAAATACAACGCGGAAGCCGCCTACATCACGATGAACATGCCGATGCTGTTGGACGCCCTCGAAAGCGTCGGCATCGAGAACCCGATCATCTGCTCGAACATCAACAAGATCGGCTTCCGCATGTGCGGTGGCTTCGACAAATACGTCGAAACCCTCCGCGACCGGAAAGTCCGCGCCATCGCCATGTCCGTCTTCGCCTCCGGCGCCCTCAAGCCCGACGAAGCCATCAAGTGGGTCTCCGAGCTCCCGAACCTCAAGTCCATCTGCTTCGGCGCCTCCAGCCGCCGCAACATCCGCAGCACCCGCGAGCTCGTGGACAAATACTTCCCCGTCCCCGCCGCCGTCTAAGTCAGCCGCATCAGCCTCTTCCAAATCAAAACACGACCCCGGGCAACCAGGGTCGTGTTTTTTTCTTTCTGCGCACTCCATCATTGCCGCCTCCCGCGCACACCACGTCTTGCACCCATTCCCACGCCACCTAGCCTCGCCGGAATGCCTCCCCGCCCGGTCTACCACTGGAAATCCTTCTGGATCGGCAGCCTGATGGTGGCATTCCTCGCCTGGGCGTGGCGGGATTCGATGTACTTCAGCTCCCATCTGAAGTGGGGTGAATTCGACGCAGGCAACGGTGCCGGTGGCCTTTATGTCTGGCGACATGGCTCCGCCCCGCGATCGGGCTCTCGCCCTCCACCGGAGTGGACACGATCGGAATGGCCCGACGATTTCAGGAAGTCCATCGCACCATCCGCGTTCGTCGCTCCGCTCATCTGCCGGGGCAGAGACCTCAGCTTGGAAGACCTCGATCCCAACGTAGCCGAACCTCCTGCCCTGCGCGATAAATTGGAATTTATGATCCGCTACGGCCACCGGGACTACTGGGCCATCTTCCTACCTCACTGGCTGGTCCTGCTCGTCATCGCGGCCCCATGGTCAGGCTTTCTGGTCTGGCGAGTTCTCAAGCAACGAAGGCATACCGAATCCAATCAGTCGCATTGAAACAAAACGGCCCGTCCCCACGAATGGAGGACGGGCCGATGAGATCAGGCGCACTTACTCCGGCAACGGCTCGAAGATCAGCACCACGAACTTCTTCGCTCCGGTGATCGGCACCTGGACCACATAGTGATCCCGCTGCTCCGCCGGCATCACCGCGATTTGCTCCGGCGTCAGCGTGAGGATCCGGTTACCAACGGCCGCAATGTCGACCAGGTTGTTGCTCGCCTGCAGGTAGTAGGTCCCGCCCGCCTTCAGCTCCGGACAGACGATCTGGATCGACGTCGCTCCCAAGGTGCTCATCAGGCGGAAGGTCAGATCATCGCGCGGATCGCTCGGATCCATGCCCAGGCGGAACTCCGCGAAGTTGTCCAAGCCACCGTGATCGGAATCCGCGGACGTCTGCCCGGCCAGGCCATGGGCCGTCAGCCAATCGGTAAACCCAAGCGTCGTCTTCGTGACCGTCGCCGGCGTGGAAAGGCGGCCTGCAGCGTCCTTGGCCCGCACCTCGAAGGTATAGGCAGTCCCGCTGGCAAGTCCCGTAACGCTGTAGCCCAGCGTCGTCACCGTGGCGACCGGCGCCTCTTGCCCGCTACGATGAATCTCGTAGCCCGTCACGCCCACGTTGTCCGTGGCCGCGGTCCACGACAGATTGACCGCCGCGTAGTCCGCTTCCGCCGTGAGATTGCCAGGAGGCGTCGGATTCTCGCTATCGGACAGCGTCGCGATCGTGAGCGACGCGGGAGGCGATACATTGTTCGCCTCGTCAATCGCCACCACCTGATAGTGATACTCGATGCCGACTTGCAGGCCGGTGTCGTTGAAGCTCAGCCCGGTCGCCGTGCCGACGACATTGCCATTCCGGCTGATCCGGTAGCGATCGACGCCAGAGCCCACCGGGTCCGTCGACGCCAGCCACGTGAGCTGGATCGAGTTCATGTCCGGCGTGCCGGCCAAGTCGCCAGGCGTGGTCGGTGCGACCGTATCCGGATCGGTGGTGGCAGAGACCGTGGCAGCGGCTGAGATATTGTCGCGCGCATCCAGGGCCCGGACCTGATAGGAATAGGCCGTATTCGGATCCAGATCGTCATCATCGTAGCTCGTTCCCGAGATGGTGGCGATCGCGTGTCCGTCGCGGCTCACTTGATAGCTCGTCACTCCGACATTGTCGAAGGGCGCGGTCCACGTGAGATGGATCGCGGTGACGAACTTCTGAGCTGCAAGATTCACCGGAGCGCCCGGCGCCGCCGTATCGAGGTCCGTCGTCACCGGAAGCGTCGCCGCAGCGGATTCATTGCCCGACGTGTCGATGGCGATCACCTTGTAGGTGTAGGCAGTCCCGTCAGCGAGGCCGGTATCCTGGTAGGACAGCCCTTCCACCGTCGCGAGCACGATCGCGCCCCGCATGATCCTGTATTCATCCACCGCCACGTTGTCCGTGGACGCAGCCCACGTCAGGGCCACCGTCGTCTCCGTCGGATCGGCTGCCAGCGAACCGGGGACCGACGGTGACGTCACGTCCGGATCGGTGGTGGTATTGATCTGTGCTTCCGGGGAAAGATTCCCCGCATCGTCCACCGCGGCCACCCGGTACAAGTAAGCCGTGGCAGGATCGAGACCGGTGTCCGTGTAGCTGTTTCCCTGCACCGTCGCCACCACCTGCGTGCCGCGCCGGATGCGATAGCCGGTGACGCCCACATTGTCAGTGGAGGTGCCCCACGTCAGGGCCACCGACTGGATGTTGGGATCCGCCGCCAGATTCGGCGGCTGGGTCGGAACGATGGTATCCGGCACCACCGCCAGTGAAAGCGGCGTGCTCGCACGGCTTCCCTTGCCAAGCCGGCCCTTGCCCGTCTTGAAAATCGGATCCGCGGAATTAGCCGGAATCGAAACCTGCACGTTGGTGGCCCCGCTCGAAGGTGAAATACGAGCCACATAGTAGTAACCCGAGCCACGCAGCTTCTGCACCGTGCCACCCGTGACCACGATATCCGACGCCGCGAAATTCTCGACTTCCATGTCGAAGACGATCGTCACGTCGAAAGGCCCCATGACCTGCGCGGTAGGCCCGGCGACTTGCACGCGGGCGGGCCGCTTGTTGTAGCCAGGATTGAATTCCTGCGCGGTCGCGACGTTCGGCCAGGTGCCGGCATCCCACGTGGTCCACGTCGTGCCATCCACGCTGTAGTCCACCTGATACTGGAAGATGCGGCCATCTTCCGAGGTGAGACGCGGGAAGTACTTGTAGCCCCCGACCTCGCGCGCGGCACCCAGATCGAAGACCAGGTAGTGCGGATGGTTCGGCGCGCTGTTGCCACCGACACTCGGGGACTGCCAGAAATTCGTGGAGGAGCCGTCATTGCCATCCGTGGCTTCCGAGACTTCCGATCCTCCGACCACCTGCCCCGGCTCAAATCCACCGGAGCCGTTCTCACGAAGATAGCTCGCCGTGACCTGGTTCGCCGGGATTCGCTCGCCGTTCGCATCCAGGATCGAGAACTCCGCGACGGCGGCATAGCGGCGGCGCCCGGTGATCGACTTGAGCCTCACGTAGCGCGCCTGCGGACCAGGGCCCATCGACGGCTGGAATTCCGAATCGGTCAGCCCCTGGATGTAGGTTTGCAACGCGGACACACCCTGGGCGTGTACCATGTTCTTCGCCAATGGCGGCATCTGGTCGCCATTCCCGACAGCGGCATCACGGACATACACCGCCGACAGCGACGGATTGCCCGGCTTGATGTAGCGCCCGTTCGCTCCGAGTTCCTCGTAGCGGGTCGGAATGACATTGATCAGATTCTCCTCCACCAGCGAGGTCGCCAGACGCGCATCGAATCCCTCTCCCGGCCCGCCCGGTTGGTGACAGTGAGCGCAGTTCGTATCGATATACGAGTGGATGCGGTGCTCCAGCGGTGCGGTCGTATCGTCGAGCGAGCGCGCCTCCACGGAGTCCTCGATCTGCTGAGTCGTCAGCGTCACATCGAACATGCCCAGCGAGTTGAAGGTATCCAGCTGGTTCGCGATGCGTCCGGTCGACGGATAGTAGATGTTCGAATTCAGCGTCGCCGTCCGCACGCCCAGCGCCTGGCCGGCGACATCGTTGTGGCAGACCAGGCAATTGCCGCGCGAGGGATAGCTCCACGTACGCTGCTCCGTCCCGCTCCCGGTGTTGTAGCTGTAGGTCTCGTCGAGACCGGTCGTCATCAGCGTCGCATCGGTCCCGGCGGCATTCCACTTGTAGGTGATGCCATATTTCCCGCCGCCCGCCGTGCAGATCAGGAAGCGCGTTTCCAAGCGCTTCACCAGGTTCGGATTGTTGGCATCGATCGGCACTTCGAAGTGCTTCACGAACACCGTCCCCGCCGGGAAGGTCCAGCTGCCCTTGGGACTGAAGACGATGTCCTCGGCCGTGGAATTGAAAGCCCCGTCGTTCGGCGCGATGATCCAGCGCCGCTTGTGTGCGCCATCCGACCACAGGGCGTTCGGCACGTCATAGGGAATCACGCCGCCCGCCGGAGTGAGCGTGGCGAGATTCGTGAAGACACCCGTCTGGGAAAGCAGCGTCGGCGGCTCCGCGGACACCACCGGCTCCGCCAGCTTCATGATGCGCCCGCCCGGGTTGTTCACGCCGGCCAGGTCCATCATGTAGATCTCCCCGGCACTGTCGGTGCAGAAATTCGCAAGCCCCTGCTTGGCGGATCCGAAGGCCGTGAGCATTTCCGTCACCACCGGCGAACCGCCGCCACTCGGCACGGTCATGTTCCAGACCCGGCCGCTCATGTTGTCGCCGAAAAGCACCTTGCCGGTCAGGGCAGGCCAGCGCGTGCTGCGATAGCGCATGCCGCCGATGATGCAGGCGTTGCCGGTATTGTCGTGAGGGTAGGTGTAGGTCGGCGGAGTTTCCACATCGACCAGCGTATTCGGGTCGGTGCGGAAGGTACTTTGCTCAGGGCCTTCCTTGTAGGACCACTGGCAGTTGCTGCCTTTCACCACGCGGTCGAGTTCTTCCCAGCTCGTCTGGCCGACATCGCCCACCCAGATTTCACCGGTAGGCGGGTCATAGTGAGCCGCATGCGGGCTGCGCAGGCCGATGGCATAGAACTCCTCGAGCGCGGCACCGCTGGGACTCTGCCAGGGATTGTCATTGGGAATGCCGTAGCCCTGTGAATAGCTGGCTGGCCATCCCGCCGGACGCGCCATCGAGACATTGAGGTAGCTCCACGTCGGATCATCCTGCGGCTGCCGGATGATCGCATGGGAACCCGGCTTGCCCGGATAGTAGTCCACATCGAGCCGCAGGATGCCGGAGAAAAAGCCCATGTTGAGCTTCTGGGCATTGTTGAAGGTATCCGCGCTCGCACCACCGTCTCCGACCGAAATGTGGAGATAGCCCTCGTTGCTGAAGAACATCGCTCCACCCTGGTGGAAGCGGTGCGGATCGAACTGGGACATCATGACCAGCTCGGAATTCGGATCGAGCAGCCCCGTCGCCGGCACCCACGTGAAACGCGAGACCACCCAGTAGCTCGCATCCGGGGTGCTGGTCCCCATCACGCCCTTGCGGCTATAGCAGACGTAGACGTAGTTCTCGCCCACTTGGCCCGCTTGTCCGAACTTCGGATGGAAGACGAGATTGTAGAAGCCCTGGTCCTCCGAAGTCTGCGTCGCAGCTGTTAGATCCAGCACCTTCGTGCGCTGGGCCATGGTGGTCGTGGAGCTCTTTGGCATGCGCCAGATCTCGCCGTTCTTGGCGACCACCAGGAACTGGTTCTGCCCCGGAATCTCCCTGATCACCATCGGATCGACGAAGGTCAGGTTCGGGAAGGCATTGACGACCGACCAGCCCGATGGATCACCGGGAGGAGAGGACGGAAAGACCCCACCGAAGTAGGGGGCTACCGGGACCGGCGCGTCGACGCCGGGAAGAGCACCTTGGGATATCGCCACGCTTCCGAGAAGGAACGACGCGAGCAGACGCAAGCTCCGCAGGTGTGACATTTGGGGGGAATGCACGGGTGCAGTATTTTTTAGGACCAGTGAGTAAGCAAGGGGAATTCTCGAACCTTACGCGATCGCGTAGGTTGTCGACCCGGTGAACAGCAGGAAAACGAGGCGCCACATGGACTCGCGCCACCCTCTCAATCGCAGGATGGCTTGAGCCGTGGTAAAAAAAGGCTGGTTTCGGCCGCTTCTTTTTTTTAAAGGGCGGCGTCCGCGCATGCTTTGCCTAGCATGGACAGTGCCACGCGAATCCCCCCGCAACGCCCCTTCCCCCTCATATCCCGACTCATGAAACGAGTCGGATCACCCCCTGCCCCCCACGGAAATGACCACACCCTCCGGCGATCTTCCGCGAGCCTCACCCTACTGGAACTGCCTTGGTGCCCGGCCTCCGCTTCTGGCGTGATTGATGCTTTCCCGCCACATGGCCTGAAGCGATTCCGTCCGAGCTCCCCCCATGTTCTCGCGCCTCCCGTTCATTCCCTCTCTTGGAATGGCCTGCATCCTCTTGTGGATGTCCGGGTTCGCAGGTTTCGCGTCCGGCCAAGTGCCCAATACGCTGCGTCACTCGCTCTTCGCGCCGAAGACACTTCCCCAGGAATTCTGCGCACAAGGCACAAGCGTCGCGCTCGATGGCGGACTTGCCGTGGTAGGCGCACCGATGTTCGACCGCGATGAAATCACCGCTCCTGACTCGGGTGCCGTGCGGATTCACGAGGTAGCGACCGGCTTGCTCCGCTACGAGTTCAAGAGTCCGGACGAAACTCCCTTCGGCTACTTCGGCCAGGCGGTGGCCATCTCCGGTAACCGCGTCGTCGTAGGCTCCGACCTTCCCGTCGGCGGCGCACCACGCGCTGGCATGGTGCACATCTTCGACCTCACGACGTCGACGCCGTCGATCCCCTGGCTCACCCTGACTCATCCGGATCCGGCCGCGGACGACTTTTTCGGCCATTCGGTGGCGATCCAGGGGAATATCGTGGTGGTCGGCGTGTGGCTGGATGACACCGGCGCGGAGAATGCCGGCAGCGCCTTCGTCTACGATCTCAGTTCCCCCACCCCGTGGCTCCCCGTTCTCCAATTGGCCAATCCAACTCCGGAGAAAGACGACAGCTTCGGCGTGGCAGTCGGCGTCTCCGGCACCAAGGTGGTGGTAGCCGCCTATGGCGATGACTCCATCGCTCACAATGCTGGCGCCGCCTACGTCTACGACCTTCAGTCCGGCACGCCCAATGTGCCGGTGGCGACGATCACCCTGCCCAATGCGGCGCAAAACGACGGCTTTGGAGATGCCCTCGCCATCTCCGGCACCAAGCTCGCCATCGCTGCCGAAGGCGCCGACGCCGGAGCCACCAATGCCGGCAAGGTCGCCGTCTATGATCTGGCCAATCTCGCCACCGCGCCGCTCGTCCTGACGAGTCCCGCCCCGCAGGAGCACGGCTACTTCGGCACCTCGGTCTCGCTCAGCGGAAGCCGCCTGGTCATCGGCGAGTATCGCAAGGACGCCACCGTGGAAGACGCCGGCGTCTGCCATGTCTATGATCTATCCGGCGGCACGCCCGGCACACCCACCCACACCTTGAAAAAGGTCGCGCCCGAGACGGCCGACTTCTTCGGCAATGCCGTGGCGGTCTCCGGCAATATCGTGCTGGCCGGTGCATTCCACGATGATTCCGGCGACAGCGAATCAGGCGCCAGTTATCTCTTCGACCTGGGATCGGCGACGCCGCTGGTTCCCACCATGCCCCTGAATAGCCCGGTCACCAATTCCGCCGATCACTTCGGCACCTCGGTGGCCATCTCGGGTGACCGCGTCGTCGTCGGCGCACCGGAAAGCGAATCCGGCGCTTCCAAGGCCGGCCGCATCCGCTTGTTCGACCTCGGCTCCTCCGATCCGAAATCACCGGTCGCCACCATCGAGAATCCTTCGCCATCCGCAGACGATGGCTTCGGTAGCGCCGTCGCGATCTCCGGTGCCTTGGTCGCCGTGGGCACCCCCGGGGACGATTCCGGTGCCTCCAACGCGGGCTGCGTCTACATCTTCAATGCCGCGGCACCCGACCCCACCGAGCCACAGCAGTCCATTCCGAATCCCGAGGCGGCAGCCGGTGACGAATTCGGCAAGTCAGTGGCCATCTCGGGCAACCTGCTCGTCGTCGGCGTCGGCTCCGACGATGGCGACGGGATCGATTCCGGCCGCGCCTATGTCTACGATCTCGGCAGTGCCACCCCGGAGGTTCCCCTCCGCGTTCTAACAAATCCGAGCCCGGCGGCCGGCGATCGTTTCGGCAGTGCCGTCTCCATCTGGGGCAGTCGCGTGGTGATCGGCGCTCCCGGCGACGACGCGACCGGTGCCGATAGCGGCAAGGCCTACGTCTTCGATCTTGCCAGCCCCACGCCCACCGTCCCCTCGCTATCGCTCGATAACCCGACCCCCGCGGCAGACGACAAGTTCGGAAGCGCCGTCGCCATCTCCAGCGATCGCGTCGTGGTCAGCTCGCCGGATGATGATCTCGGCGCCGCCAATGCCGGCGTGGTCCACGTCTATCTCCTCGCTTCACCCGCGACTCCGGAAATCTCACTCACCGCTCCGACCCCGGCGGCCAATGACCGCTTTGGCAACGCCGTCGCCATCTCGGGAGTTCAGGTCGCAGCCGGAGCTGCCCTGAAGGACAGCCCCACCGACTCCGGTCGCGCCTATGCCTTCAATCTCACTTCTCCCACACCCGGCATTCCCACTGCCACCAATGGCAAGAGCAGCCCTTCCTCAGGCGACTTGTTCGGCTCTTCGGTCGCGATCGATGGCGTGATCATGGTGATCGGCACTCCCTCCGATAACAAGACCTCGAACGACAAGGGCGCGGCTTACATCTTCGGTCCCGCAGCACCGGAAATCGCGATCGAACATGAAGGCAGCGGCGAGCTTGCCACCGGCGGCACGGCGGACTTCGGCGCGGTCGCCATGGGAGACGGCGGCGGTGGCAGCACCACTTTCACGATCCTCAATACCGGTATCACCACCCTCTCGATCACGGACATCTCCACCTTCGGCGGCAATGCCGTCGACTTCGCGATCGTCGCGTCTAACAGGCCCTTCAACATCTCCGCCGAGAACGATACCACCTTCACCGTGGTCTTCACTCCTTCGGCCGCGGGGCTTCGCGCCACCACCCTGCGGATCGCCAGCAACGACGCCGACGAAAACCCCTTTTTGATTCAGCTCACCGGCTTCGCCCTCTCCGCCAGCAACGACACCGACGGGGATGGATTGAATGACGTCGCCGAGCTGCGCATGGCATCGCTCGGCTTCCGCTGGCAACAGGCCGATCCCGCCCTCGTGGCCACCTTCCAATCCAGCCTCCAGGCCGCCGGCTTCCATGCACTGAATGACATCGGCTCGATCCGCGTCTCTCGCCCGAAGCTCTCGCAGTCGGGGCCCGGACTGCGGCTCTCGCTTTCGCTGGAGAAAGGCTCCGGTGCGGGCAGCTATCAGCCGCTCCCGTTCACCTCCCAGGGCACCACCGTCAATCCAGCCGGCGAAGTCCAGTTTGAGTTCAGCGACCCCGGCGGCCCCTCGTTTTATAAATTGGTACCCAAGCCGTGATGACCCCGCTTTCCATGCCATCGTTGGCTCCGCTGCTCCGCCTGTGCAGGCGGAGGAAGCGCGGGCTGCTGGCGTTGTCGCTGGCACTCGCAGCGGGCTACCCGTTGGCAGAGGGTGCGGCGATTCCCTATTCGCAGGCGCGGATCTTCCAATCCACGAGCACCGCCCGCCAGGTGGACACCCTCGCGGGCCGGAGTGTGGCGCTCGGCCAGACGCTCGCGGTGATCGGTTCCCCCTACGACAATGTCGGCGGCGAGGAGAGCGGCGTGGTCTGGGTGCATGACGCCACCAGCGGTGCCCTGCTACAGCGCTTCGATAATCCGTCACCCTTCAAGCAAAGCCACTTCGGCTGGTCGGTCGCGGTCTCCGGCTCGCTCGTCGCAGTCGGGGTTCCGGATGACAACACGAATGAGAACGACGCTGGCATCGTCTACGTCTACAACCTCGCTTCGTCCACGCCATCCTTCCCGGTCTTCGTCCTTCCTGATCCATCGCCAGCGGAGAACGACAGCTTCGGCTCGTCGGTCGCCATGTCAGGCAGCCGCCTGGTCGTCGGAGCCCCGAAGGCCGGAGCCAATGCCGGACGGGTCTACGCCTACAATCTCTCGTCGGGATCCCCGACGACACCGGTGGTCCAGATCAACAACCCGGCTGCCACGGTCAACTTCGGCCACGCGGTCGCCATCGACGGCACCAGGATCGTCGCCAGTGCGCTTCAGGAAACCGGCACCGGCGACACCTGCCGCGTCCACGTTTTCGACCTCAACTCGCCCACCCCGAACCAGCCGCTGTTGTCGCTCGCCGACCCCACGCCAGCCAGCAACGACCAGTTCGGTTTTTCCGTCGCAATCCTGGGCAACCGCGTCGCAGCGACCGCTCCGCTGCACGACAATGGCTTCAACAACTCCGGCATCGCCTACATCTACGACACCGGTTCCGGCACGCCCGCCGTGCCCCAGTACACCCTGCTCAATCCGGCACCCGCTCTGGACGATAACTTCGGCACCTCCATCACCCTCGCAGGCTCACGCGCCGTTGTTGGAGTGGCTTTGGATGATCAGGGCGGCACCGATTCCGGCGTGGCTTGCGTCTACGATTTCAATTCCGGTTCACCCACCGTGCCGGTCTTGACCATCCAAAACCCCGGCGCTCCCGGCGGTGATGAATTCGGCCGCGCCGTTTCCCTTTTCGGAAATCGCCTGCTCGTTTCCGCACCCGACGACGACGTCGGCATTTCCCTGGATGTCGGCTCGGCCTACCTCTTCGATCTCTCCACCGGCACCCCTGCCACCGCGCTGTTCATGTTCAACGATGCGAGCCCGTCGTCCCACGAGGAATTCGGCTTTTCCGTCGCCATCAGCGGCAACCTCGCAGTGGTCGGCAGCCAGAAGGACGACAAGATCGCCAGCAACGCCGGCACCGTGTCCGTCTACAATCTCGCCGCGGCTTTTCCCGAGCAGCCGATTCTCGTCATCGACAATCCCAGCCCCACCACCAACGACTACTTCGGCACCGCGGTCGGCGTGTCCGGCACCAAGGTGGTGGTCTCCGCCTATCAGGAAGACACCAGCGGCAATAACAATGCCGGCGCGGTTTACATCTACGATACCACTTCGCCCACACCGGGCACCCCCGTCCGGACCCTGATCAATCCCACGCCCCAGAGCCAGGATCAGTTCGGCAACTCGGTGGCCATCTCCGGCAACTACGTCGTCGTCGGATGCGCCAAGAACGATGTGGCACCCGGCGTGGATGCCGGCAGCGCCTACGTCTACGATCTCACGTCCGCCACGCCCACGGTGCCCATCCTGACCTTGGACAATCCCGCCCCGGCGAACGACGACTGGTTCGGCCACGCCGTTTCGATCTCCGGCACCAAGCTGGTCGTGGGCGCCCACCAGAATGACACCGGCGCCGTCGATGCGGGCAGCGTCTACGTCTACGACATCGCTTCCGGCACCCCCACCGTCCCCATCCGCGTCATCGACAATCCTGCGCCCGCCACGGACGATGAATTCGGCTACTCGGTGGGCATCTCCGGAAACCGCATCGTGATCGGCTGCCGCCAGGATGATGCCGGCGCCACCGATGCCGGCTCGGCCTATCTCTACGATCTCTCCTCGCCGAATCCCGGCACACCGGTCGCCACCCTCGTCCATCCCGATCCGGAGAATGAAGAGTATTTCGGCACCGCCGTCGCCATCTCGGGCACCCGCATCATCGTGAGCGCCCCGGAAGACGATCTGGCCGCCACCGACGGCGGCTGCGGCTACGTGTACGAAGTCACCTCGGCCACCTTTCCCCAGCCCGCCGACCGCGTCGTTTCCGAAGATCAACCTGACAACGAGCAGCTCGGATTCTCGGTCGCCATCGATGGCGTCCATGTCCTGATGGGCGCCCCCCAGCATGACGGAAACACTGTGGGCCGCGGCGCGGCCTACATCTTCGATCCCCAGCCGCCCACACCGCAAATGCAGGTCGAGCAGCCGCCGGGCACCGGCCTGATCGCCGGACAGGCCAGCATCCAGTTTGGCAACGTTGCCATCGGCAGCCCGGCCGTCACCCAAACGGTCACCATCCGGAACGTGGGAACCTCCGATCTCCAGGTCACTGGCATCTCCCTCATGGGCGGAAATTCCGAGAACTTCGCGGCCCAGCCCGTCAGCCTGCCAGCCACCTTGCCGGTGGATCAGATCCTCCAGTTCAACGTTTCCTTCACCTCGACCACCACCGGCACCCGCATCACCACCCTGAAGATCGATAGCAACGCCTCCATCCATACCTTCGAGGTCACGCTCACCGGTCAGGCGCTCTCATCCGCCGACGATACCGACGGCGACGGCATCAATGACGTGGCCGAGCTGTCGATGCAGGCCCTCGGCTTCGACTGGCAGGTCAATGACGAGGAGCTCGTCGCCATCCTCCAGGCCGGTGCCAATTCCCTCGGCCTCTACGGGCAGAGCCAGATGGAAGCCATCCACGGCACACAGGTCATCACCGTCGACGGCGGCACCGGCCGCTACACCCTCAAGCTGCCAGTGGAAAAATCCGTGGATCTGATGAACTTCAGCCTCTATCCGATCCAAACGCCCGCCGTTTCCATCGGCGGCCAAGGCAGCCTCGACCTGCAAATCACCCCCGCCGGCTCCAGGGGATTCTTCCGCTTCGACCCCCATTAAGGAGTGTCGACGTTCCCTCGACGCGATTCCCCCCTTCAAGGAGAGCCGCATTCGAACCCTCGCCCTCCCGTCTAACGCCCCTCCCCCACAGCCCTCTCCAACAGTTAGAGGGCGGCCTTTCGGATTGACATTTGATCGATGTGTGGGGCAGGCTTTTCGCGTTCACCCCGGAAAAGTTCGTATGTCCCCCCTCCGACTTTCTTCCGCGACACCCATTCGCGGATTCGTAGCCGCCGCTCTTGCCGGCGCGCCCTTCCTCGCTTCTGCCGAGGACCTGTCCCTTCGCGTCGCCGAGGGCAACCGTGCCCTGACCGAAGCGTTTTTCCCTTCGCCACTCGATGCCAACCTCAAGGGCGGCTTCGACTATGGCGTCAGTGCCAATCTCACCTACGACTCGAACTTCTTCCTCTCCCAGGACTACACGAAGAGCGAGCTCTACACCGACGTCAGCCCGTGGATCACCTACCGCACCGACCCCGAGGGCGGCGCGGAGTTCTCCATGGAGGCCCATTACTCCCCGTCGTTCGTCGCTTACTTCAACAACGAGGATCTCGACGCCATCAACCAGAGCGGCGGCGCTTCCTTCACCTACGCCGCGACCCGCACCACCTTCACCGCCTACTTCGACTACGCGGAGGTCTCGATGGCCGACCGTCTGGTGGGCGGCTTCATCGAGGGCTCGATCCTCAGCTACGGCATCTCCGGAAGCTATCAGCTCGCTCCCCGCACCGCGATCCTGGCCGGCTGGTCCGCCTCGCAATCCGACTACTCCTCCGGCGCACGCTCAGGAGCCGATGTCTACACCACCGAGGTCGCCGGCCTGTGGGATGCCACCGAGCGCCTCCGCATCGGTCCCTCGGTCACTTACACCTCCACCGAGTCAGACACCACCGGCGAGCGCGATGCCGTCGCCGTGCTCGTGAAGACCCGCTACAAGTGGGGTGAGCGCATCCTCCTCGATGCCGCCGGCGGCTTGGAATACGCCAAGAACTCCCGTAGCAATGATGGCTGGGAGCTGGGATTTACCGGCCGGTTCTCCGCCGACTATGAGCTCAGCGATCTCTGGTCCTTCCGCGCCGGCGTCCGTTATTCGACCGTTCCCTCGCCGAATAACCTGAATTACGTGGTCAATGACCTGTCATTCAACGCTGCCATCATCCGGAATTTCCAGCGCTCGTCGCTGGAGCTCGGCATGGGATTGAGCTTCTCCGATTATCAGGCGGTCGGGGTCGTGGTCGGCACTCGTGAAGACGACGAGTTCATGAATGCCTATCTGGCATACAAGCGGCAGCTCTACTCTGACCGCGTGAAGTTCGAGGCCGCCCTCCGCTGCGCCAGCAATCAGGGTCAGAAAGATTGGGACCAGTGGCAACTCACCACCGGAATCAATATCGACTTCTGAATTTTCCGGCGGCTCAAAGCCCCTCGCCGGACATTCCGTGGCATGACACTTGCTGTCATTTGCCCCGGAATTTCTGAATGTTCGCTTCTGTCGAATACGTTCCCAGGGAAACGGCCAAGCGGCCGGCGACCCCGCTCCGCTTTTTTCCGAAAAGGCCTAAGGATTCCCGATGTTGCACGCCATGCACGGGGTCACCACCGATGGTCACGAGCATCTCGCAAAGTCGTCACAACTCCGCTAACGGACGTTCAAATAAAAACTTCACATACGTAGTTTTTCTGTTAAATCCGAAGGCGCTGTTCGCTCCCACCCCCAGAACATCTCCCCCGCTTGAATTTCTGCTGGTCTCGCCCCTGTCCCACCCAGCCCTCGTGAAAGGGTCTGATCGTCGCGAAATCCCATGCAGGCCTGAAAGGCACGGGGAGGTCACCTCCTGCTCACCCCCACCCAGGTCTTGGTCCAGAAATGGACCCAAATGACCAAGGGCGGCAGCATATTGAAATTCCCAAAGGTCTTCATCCGTTTCGAAAAAACCCAACCCGAACCTGATCTCCAGCAAGAATTTCCCCTGATACCCGTTACTCCTCCACCCCCCCACCCCCCCGAATGATCACGCCCCCCATTGATCGGCCCCGCCGATCGGCAGATCCTATTTCTTCCCGATATTTGGGAGCCGTCACTCTTGAGCGGCATCCCGAATACCGCACGGCAACTTCGCGCAAGCCTGCCAACGCAAGCTTCGTCCGGAGACCACCGCGTGCGGCCAAGCGGACCGCCATCCCCGCTCCCGCATGGAAGCGCGCGCTCGATGTGTCGCTGGTCGTGATGACCTTGCCCGTCTCGATCGTGTTGATCCTGGCCGTGACGCTGTGGATCCGCCTCGTTTCGCGCGGCCCGGCATTGTTCCTCCAGCAGCGCGTCGGCCACGGCGAGAAACTCTTCACCATCTTCAAATTCCGCACCATGCATCAGGGTGCGCCCACCCGGGACCACGAACTCCACGTGGCTCGTCTGGTCGACTCCGATCGCCCGATGGTGAAGCTCGACCAGCTTGGCGACAAGCGGATGATCCCCGGTGCCTGCTTCCTCCGCAGCACCGGCCTCGATGAACTCCCGCAGCTCTTCAATGTGCTGCGCGGCGAAATGAGCCTCGTCGGTCCGCGCCCCTGCATCCCGGGAGAACACGGCTTCTTCAACTCCGCCCAGCGCGAGCGCTTCCAGGTGCTGCCCGGCCTCACCGGCCTCTGGCAGGTCAGCGGTAAGAACCGCACCACCTTCCGCGAGATGGCCGCCTTCGATGTCGACTACGCCCAACGCTCCTCCCTCGCCCTCGACCTTTCCGTGCTCATGCGCACCCCGATGGCCCTGCGCCGGGAAATGAAGCAATGCTGCCAGCACCAGCGCCACTCCAAGGTCGCACGCCTGGATGAGCCGCTGCTGAACTACAGCGGGCAGCGCTGGGGAGACCGGTCATGAAGGACACGCTCGGCGTCGGCATCGTCGGATGTGGCTACTGGGGGCCGAACTTGGCCCGCAACTTCAGCCACCACCCCGATGCCGAAGTCCGGGCCCTCTGCGACCTTGATCCCGAACGCCTCGAGCACGTCCGCCGACTGCATCCGGACGCGTGCATTTTCACCGACTTCAAGCGCTTCCTCGCCACCACCTCGCTGGACGTGGTGGTGATCGCCACCCCGGTCAAAACCCACCACGCTCTCGCGAAGGCTGCCCTTCTCGCCGGCAAGCATGTGCTGGTCGAGAAGCCGATGGCCACGTCCGCCGCCGAGTGCGAGGACCTCGTCGCGATCGCCCGCAGCGAAGGCCTGACCCTCATGGTCGGCCACACCTACCTCTACTCCGAGCCCGTCCGCAAGATCGCCGACATCATCCGCTCCGGCGGCATCGGCGAGTTGAAATACATCAACTGCCAGCGCCTCAATCTCGGCCTCTTCCAGCAAGACATCAATGTCGCCTGGGATCTCGCACCCCACGACCTCTCAATCATCCTCCACCTCATGGGGGAAGCACCCGAGCGGGTGAACTGCCAGGGCAACGCCCACATCACCCCCGGCGTCGAGGATGTCACGAACCTTTCCCTTGGCTTCAAGCGCCAGCGCTTCGCCACCATCCAGAGCAGTTGGCTGGAACCGCGGAAGGTCCGCCAGATGACCTTCGTCGGCACCCACAAGATGATCGTTTACGATGATCTCCAGCCGCTCGAAAAGATCCGCATCTACGACGTGCGGGTCGAGTGTCCGCCCCACTACGACAGCTTCGCCGAGTTCCAGTACTCCTATCACTACGGCGATTGCTACCTGCCGCGGATCGAGCAGAGCGAGCCGCTGAAAACGATGTGCGCCCACTTCATCGAATGCGTGCGCGAGCAACGCCGGCCGCTCACCTGCGGACAGCGCGGCCTCGAGATCGTGAGGATCCTTGAAGCCAGCTCGGAGTCGCTGCGCGCCGGGGGCGGCCCCATCCAATTCACCGCCCGGCCTGCCTCTCCACGCCACATCGAACCGGAACCGGAGCCTCTTTCGTCATGACCGGTTCCCCTTCACACAACCTGCGGATCGCCGCGGACGTGGTGCTTGGCGAGCGGGTCAAGCTCGTCGACTTCGTGAACCTCTACGGCTGCGAGATCGGCGACGATACCAAGATCGGCACCTTCGTCGAAATCCAACGCGGCGCGAAAATCGGCGCCCGCTGCAAGATCTCCAGCCACACCTTCATCTGCGAAGGCGTCCGCATCGAGGACGAGGTCTTCGTCGGCCACGGTGTGATGTTCGTCAACGACCGCTATCCCCGCGCCGCGAATCCCGATGGCTCGCTCAAGACCGACGAGGATTGGAACTGCGAAGCCACCCTCGTGGCAGCAGGCGCCTCGATCGGCTCGGGCTGCACCATCCTCGCCGGCCTCACGATCGGCCGCGGCGCCATGATCGGTGCCGGCAGCGTGGTCACCCGCGACGTCCCGCCCCGCACCGTGGTCGCCGGGAACCCCGCCCGCTTCATCCGCGAGATCCCCGCAAACGATTTCGAATTCCTCCACCGACCCCACGCGATCGCGTAATGTCGGATGGCGAAGGAACTGCTTTTCATATCCTGCTGTTGATTTCCTCCCCCATAGACGCCTAGCGTCTTTCCTCCCCATCGACGCCCAGCGTCTTTCCCCCCCCTCGGAATGCAAAAGACCGCCCCCACCCCCGCCAAAGGAGGCCTTGGCCTTCAGGACATCCTGTTCGTCCTCTTCAAGCACAAGTGGAAGATCCTTTTCCTGGGTCTGCTCGGTATTGGTGCTGCTGCCGGCCTCTACGTCACGCAGAAGCCGCTCTACGAATCGCACGCCAAGATCCTCGTCACCCAGGTCATCCAGCGCGGCGGCCTCGAGGGCACCGATAGCCAGCTCGATGCCGGCGGCCGCGCGGGCGAGCAGGTGCTGAATACCGAGATGGCGATCATTCGCAGCGGCGCTCTCGCGGCCAAGGTCGCCGAGAGGCTGAAGGTTTCACCCCGCATGGTTCAGGGTGGCCTCGAAGTCGCCCCCGAGGCCCGCGGCAGCAATGTCCTCCTCATCACCTATCGCAATGCCGATGCCGAGCTCGCCCAGAACGTGCTCGCCGAGGTGGTGAAGCTTTATCCGGACGAGCACCTTGAAGTGCGCCGCTCGCTCGGCTCCCTCGATTCGGTCTTCAAGCAGACCGACCTGATCAAGGAAAAGCTCGAGCAGACCGAAAAGGAACTCAACAAGCTGAAGGCCGATACCGGAATCGTCTCGGTCCGCGAGCAATCGCTCTCGCTCACCACCCAGCGCGACAAGACCCAGGGTGACATCGTCACCGCCGAGGCGGAACTCGCCGCCCAGGAGTCCAGGGTCGAATCCCTGCAGGGCAAGCTTTCCGGTGAAGCCGCTGCGCCCGATGCGAAGGCCGGCTCCAAGCCCGCCACCGTCGCGCCGACCGCCGAACAAGTGGACGAATACCGCGAACTCTCCCGCCGCCTGGAGTATCTCCAGCAGCAGGATCTCGCCCTGCGCAGCAAGTTCGCTTCCGGAAATCCACAGGTCCTCCGCAATCAGCAGGACATCAACAACACCAAAGCGTCTCGCAATGCCCTGCTTGCCAAAGCTCCGGGCCTGGCGATGGAAGCCGTCGTCTCGCACGGTGAACCCGTCGCGAATCCCGCCGCCGAACTCGATCACGAGAAGGCCCTGGTAGGCTCGATCAAGGCTCGCATCGGTCGCTACAAGTCCCACATCACCGAGCTGGACACCAAGTTCAAGCAGCTCACCGAAGTCGAGCCCAAGGTCGCCGCCCTCGAACGCGAGCGCGAGATGTTGGACAATGAATACCGCCTGCTCGAAACCAACAGCAAGAAGGCCACCATCGACAGAACGGTCGATCGCGCGAATATCCCCGGCCTCACCGTCATGGATCAGCCGAGCCAGGCCGAGCTGAGCGTCAGCCAGACCACCAAGAAGGTCATGCTGGGACTCTGCGGCGGCGGCTTCGCCCTCGGACTTCTCGTCGCCTTCCTCCTCGAACTCGTCGTCGACCGCCGCATCGCCCGGCCCACCGAGATCGAAACCCGGCTCCAGGTGCCGCTCATGCTTTCCATCCCCTACGTGCGGCCGAAGAACCGTGGCGCTGCGCTGATCGCAAACGACAGCAGCGAAGAAGACAACGGCGGCAAGCCGATGCTCCCCGCCGTGCGCAAGACCAATGGCTTCCCCGCCTTCCCGGGACGCACCGATCACTTCATCCACCCGTATTCGGAAGCGATCCGCGACCGCATCGTCTTCAACTTCCAGATCAACAACATGACCCACAAGCCCAAGCTGATGGCCGTGACTGGCCTCACCGCGGGCGCGGGCACTTCCACCATCGCCGCCGGCTTGGCCAAGGCCTTCTCCGAGGTCAATGGCGCGAAGGTGCTGCTGGTCGATCTGAATTCCTCCTATCCGGACGACAACCCGATGTTCGGCAACAAGCCGCTTCACTCGGTGGTCGGCGCCCTGCAGGCCGCACGCAATACCCGCTTCAAGGAAGGCGGCCAGAATCTCTACCTCGCCAGCGCAGCCGCGGCGAAGTCGGACTCCGCCACTCCGTTCGGCCCGATGCACCTTTACGAACTCCTCCCGCATTTCCGGGCCAGCGAGTTCGACTACGTCATCTTCGACATGCCGCCGATGGGCCAGACCAGCCCCACGCTCGCCATGGCAGGCCTGATGGACAAGGTCCTCCTCGTCGTCGACGGCGAAGACACCAGCCGCGACGCCCTCAAGTGGGGCTACTCGGAACTGATCAAGGGCCGCGCCGACGTCTCCTGCGTCTTCAACAAGGCCCGCTCCCATGCCCCGCGTTGGGTCGCCGGGGAAATCTGATCACCCACTCTCGCCGCTTCACCCTTTGAGCACCCGGATTGAACCTTCCCCCCCACTCATCCGACGATGCCGAAGCAACTGGCTTCCTCTTATGAGGCGATGGCGACCGGCTCGCCCGGCTTGCTGACCCGGGCTTACTACCGGATCAAGCCGTTCATCCCTCGCCGGCTGCGCTGGGCTCTCCGCCGCAGCCGCGCGCGGTCGATCGTGCGTGGTTGCCACGGCACCTGGCCGATCGACGTGACCTCCGCCACGCCGCCCGCCCACTGGCCCGGCTGGCCTCAGGGGAACGAGTTCGCCTTCGTCATCACCCATGATGTCGAATCGCGCTCCGGGGTGTCGAAAGCCCGGGACCTCGCCCAGCTTGAGGTCGCCCTTGGCCTGCGCTCCTCGTTCAACTTCATCCCGGAAGGCCCCTACGATGATCCAGCCGAGCTGCGCGCCTGGCTCGAAGCACGCGGCTTCGAAATCGGCGTCCACGACCTCAATCACGACGGCCGGCTCTACGGCTCCCGCCACGGCTTCCGCCAAAAGGCCGGCCGCATCAATCGCTACCTCAAGGACTGGGGCGCGGTCGGCTTCCGCTCCGGATTCATGCTCCGCCAGCTCGATTGGATCCACGATCTCAAGGTCGCCTACGACGCCTCCACCTTCGATACCGACCCCTTCGAGCCCCAGCCGGAAGGCTCCGGCACCATCTTCCCCTTCCTCGTCGAGGCGGATGGCGATGAACCCGGCTACGTCGAACTCCCCTACACCCTGCCCCAGGACTCCACCCTGTTCCTCCTGCTCGGCGAGGAAACGGTCGCGATCTGGAAGCAAAAGCTCGACTGGATCGCCCGCCAGGGCGGCCTCGCCCTCGTCAATATTCATCCCGACTACATGGATTTCTCCGGCAAGCGGACCTCCTCCTGCTACCCGCATCTGCTGGTGAAGGAACTCTTCGAGCACCTCTGCAGCCGCTACCGGGGCAAATTCTGGAATCCGCTGGCGAAAGATCTCGCGTGCTGGTTCCGCCAACATGCGGTACCTTTGCCCGCTGCCGATGATCCGGCTTGTTGACGCCCCTCCCCCCTGCTAAAACGCCCTCACCCCCCCATCCCCCCGCCCCCCCAATGATTCGCCTTCGCCACAAGGTGCTGATCCATAGTTTCCGCTTGATTGACCAGCTCATGCTGGTGGCAGCGGCAGCCCTGATCATCTACTTCCGTTCGGACATCGCCCGCTTGGGCGGTCACACGGCCACGCCCGCCACCTATCGGATGGCGGATACCATCGGCATGCTCTTCCTGGCCTTTGGCTGGGTCGGTATCTTCGCCTATACCATCCGCTACAAGGCCGACCGCTTTGTCGCGCTGACCACCCAGATCAAGGATCTCATCAAGGCCACCACCCTGGCGGCCTTCTGGCTGATGATCGTCAGCGGGATCTTCTCGGTCGGCAGCTTCAATACCCTCAATATCCTCGTCTTCTGGACCGGGGTCACTGCGACCGGAGTCGTCAGCCGCCTGTTCCTCCGGCTGGTCCTCATGAGCGCACGGCGCTCCGGCTACAACTACCGCTACCTGCTCATCATCGGCGCGAACTCGCGTGCCAGCGAGGTGGCTGCCAAGGTCGATGCCAAGCCCGAGCTCGGCTACAAGATCGTCGGCTTCGTCGCGGAAAACGACAGCGCTCGCCAGGCCTGGGATGGACAGCCCCATCACCGCGCCGAAGTGCTCGGAATGCTCGATGACCTGCAAGGCGTCCTCAAGCGCGAGCGGGTCGATGAAATGATGGTCTGCCTCCCGGTCGAGTCCCGTTTCAGTGACATCGTCACCATCATCCAGCACGCCCGCGACCTCGGCGTCGTCGTGCGCCTGATGCCGGACGTGAAGGACGACACGCTCTTCAAGAACGTCCACCTCGAGGAATTCGATGGCCAGCATGTCGTCACCATGTTCCGCGAGCAGATGCTGCTGCAGCTCCTCGCCAAGCGCATGGTGGATGCCTCCCTCTCCCTCGCCGCACTGATTGTGCTCGCCCCGCTGATGATCGTGGTGGCGGTGCTGATCAAGATCACCAGCCCCGGCCCCGTCTTCTTCGCCCAGGACCGCGTCGGCATGAACCAGCGCAGCTTCCGCATCTACAAGTTCCGCTCCATGGTGGTGGACGCCGAAGCCAGGAAGAAGGATCTCGCCCATCTCAACGAAATTGCCGATGGCCCGGCCTTCAAGATGAAGAACGACCCGCGGATCACCCGGATCGGCAGCTTCATCCGCAAGACCAGCATCGACGAATTGCCACAGCTTTTCAACGTGCTGCACGGCGAGATGAGCCTCGTCGGCCCGCGCCCGCCGCTTCCCGATGAGGTGAAGAAGTACGAATGGCTCTTCCGCAAGCGCCTCTCCGTGAAGCCCGGCATCACCTGCGTCTGGCAGATCAGCGGCCGTAGCAACACGACCTTCGAGCGCTGGATGGAGATGGACAGCGAGTACATCGACAACTGGTCGATCTGGCTCGATTTCAAGATCCTCGTCAAAACCGTGCCCGCCGTCTTGTTCGGCCGCGGAGCGTCATGATGCATCCCCGCCGATGATGACAGTCGTCTGGTGACCACCATGCCCTCCCTTTCCAAAGTCCTGAATTTCGCCGGGTCCCTCATCGATCCCCGGTCGTATCTTCACATCCTGAAAATGATCCACTACAGCGGCTACAGTCATGTCCGCGAACGTGGCAAGATCACGAAGGGCAAGGGCACGGGCATCGCCCCGAATGCCTCGCTGCGAAACGGCGAGCGCATCCAGATGGGCCACGACTGTCACATCGGCGAGCGTTGTTACCTGTGGGCCGGCGATTCCACCGGCCGCATCATCATCGGGAACTTCGTCTCGCTCGCGCCCGAAGTTTTCATCACTGCTTCAGACTATCGCTTCGAAGCCGGCAAACCCTTCCGGCAACAACCGAAGAACGAACGCGACATCCGCATCGGAAATGACGTGTGGCTCGGTGCCCGCGTCGTCATCACCGCCGGCGTCACCATCGGTGACGGCTGCATCGTCGGTGCCGGAGCTGTCGTCACCAAAGATCTTCCCGCCGGCTCGATCGCCGCGGGAGTCCCTGCCCGGGTCATCGGAACACGAGAACCCGTAACTGCTGGTCAATCATCCCCCCCATGAAAGCCGACGTAGCCATCGTCATCGTGTCCTACAATTCGCGGGACCACATCGGAGCCTGCCTCGAAAGCGTCTTCGCCCAGAGGAAGTCCGTCACCCAACAGGTCATCGTGGTCGATAACGACTCCCGCGATGATACCGTCAATTTCATCCGCGAGAACTTCCCGGAAGTCGAACTGGTGCTGCCCGGCGCCAACCTCGGCTTTGCCAAGGGCGTGAACCTCGGCGTGAAGCACTCGAATGCGGAGTATGTGCTGCTCCTCAATCCGGATACCGAGATCCTCGACCACGCCGTCGATGTGATCGTCGACTTCGCCCGCAAGAATCCGAATCACGGCCTCTACGGTGGCCGCACCCTTCGTCCGGATGGCAGCCTCGAGCCGTCTTCCTGCTGGGGTCGCCCCACGCTGTGGAGCATGACCTTGTTCGCCTTCGGTCTCACCACCATCGCGCCGAAAAACCGCTTCCTCGATCCCGAGTCGCTCGGCTCCTGGCAACGCGACACCGTCCGTGAAGTCGGCGTCATCACCGGCTGCTTTCTGCTCTCCCCCACGGAGGTGTGGAACCAGCTCGGCGGTCTCGACGAGCGCTACTTCATGTATGGCGAGGATGCCGACCTGGCCATGCGCGCCCACGCCGCCGGCTACCGCCCGGTCATCTGCCCGGACGCGACCCTCATCCACGAAGTCGGCGCCTGCTCCGACACGCCGGTCCACAAGACGATGCTGCTCTACCGCGGCAAGGCGAGCTTGGTCCGCACGCACTGGACCGGCCTCGCCCAATGGCTCGGCCTGTTCTTCCTCGCCACCGGCACCGGCCTCCGCGCCGCCATCAGCAAGGTGAAGGGCTCCAACCCGGACTCTTCCAATAGCGCCGCCGCCCGCTGGCAGACGCTGTGGTCGGAGCGCAACAAGTGGATCTGCGGCTACAGCAGCAGCCCCACCGCCTGATCCAGCGAACCAACGCCCCCCCATGATCAGCGTTGTCATTCCCAGCTATAACCGCCGCGATTGCGTCCTCGCGCTGTTGGCCGATGTCCATGCCCAAGAGGGCGCGGACTTCGAGGTCATCGTCGTCGACGACCGCTCGCCGGACAACAGCGTCGAAGCCATCCGCGCCGCCTTCCCCCAGGTCACCCTCCTGGTGAACGAGAAGAACGGCGGCCCCGCCGTCACCCGCAACCGCGGCATCCGCGCGGCCAAGGGCGACATCATCGTCGGGCTCGACAGCGACGTCACGGTCCCCGACCGCCACGTCCTCGCCAACGTCCAGAAGCGCTTCAACCAGCACCCGAACGTCACCGGCCTCGCCTTCCGTCTCTACAAGCCGGATGGCAAGTCGGAGGACACCCCGCGCTGGTGGCACCCGGTGCCGATCGACCAATACGCCGACAAGAGCTTCCTCACCTCCTACTTCAGCGGCACCGCCTACGCGTTCCGCCGCGAGGAGCTGATCGAGGCCGGGATGTATCCTGAAATCCTCTACATGCACTACGAGGAGGTCGAGCTGGCCTTCCGCATCCTGGACAAGGGCGGATCCATCCTCCACTGCCCGGAGCTCTCGGTCCTCCACCACGCCAATGAGGTCTCCCGCCGCAGCGAGGTCAGCGTCTTTTACAAGCCACGGAACCAGCTTCTGGTGGCCGTCGCCTGCCTGCCGGGCCTGAAGGCAGTGCAATATGCGGTCCCCCGGATGGCCTTCCAGTTCCTCACCGCCTGCCGCCGCGGCCACCTGAAGGATTTCATCCGCGCCATGCGCTCGGCTTCCCAGCTGATTCCCCGCCGTTTGGAGAAGCGCGAACCCCTTCGCCCCGAGACCATGAAGCGAATTGGGGCCCTCAAACAGGGTCTTGCCCCCTGAAACGGAACGCCACCTGCTTTATTTCCTGTGTCTACATTGTCCCTCCGTAATTCCCGCATCCAACACAAGCCACTGAATACCAATGGTCAAATTTAGCTGTTAGGACACAAAAACGACTTAGACCTTGCTAACAGCACGATTACCCGGACTCTAGGATTCTCAGATTTGAAAATCTCAGGTAAATTTAAAATTCGTTAAGCATCGCTTGCGATTGAAAACTAACGGACCAAGGAAAACGCGGAGCCCTCAACCCGCCTTTCAACCTTTCTCCCGGCCGGCCTGATCCCCCTCAAAACCAGCAAATCGGAAACCACCGAACCTGTTTCATGAGAATCAAAGCCTACTTTTCCCTAGCTCTAGCATTGCTCGCCACGCCGTTCACGGCGTCGGCCAAGCCAACCCGCGTCCCATCCTTCGGCCCCAATGGCACCCATTGGCCGGAATTGATCCCGACGCCGTTCATGTACGACAACACGGTGTCGAACATCGTCAACGTCCCCTGCAACTGGACGGCCATCAAGAACGCCATCCAGGCCGTCACCGCGGCCCAAGCCAATAGCGGCACGCTCATTTTGGTCGCTCCCGGCACTCTTTCCGGCTCCGGCACTTCGAGTGGTGCCACCCCGGTTCTCGAAAGCATCGGCTCCACCAGCTGGGGCCAGCGCGTCACCGTCGCTCCTCGCGACGGCTACGGCAGCGTGAAGTTCCAAAACGGCGTCCGCTTCGTGAAAGTCTACGGCGTCTGCTTCGCCGGCTTCGAATCGATCGATATCAGCGGCGTCAAAATGCACGGTTGCCAACGCTCCGCGCTTGCATGGATCAAATGCACCGGCCACCTCGGCATCTACGGCACCGATGGCTTCTTGACCCAGGGCATCGAGGTTGTGGAAGTCGTCCAGCCCAACAGCTACGTGGTCAATGACGACTCGGCGGACCTCTATGCCGGTGGCGGCGGCTACGATAGCTGGCGCTTCGACGGCTGCTATCACGCACCCCGCTTCTTTGAAGTTCCCTACACCGGTGGCAAGCCGCACACCGACACCTTCCAGATGGCAGCGGCCGGCGGCGGCAGCTACAGCAATATCACCTTGCGCGATAGCGCCTACTTCTCGTCCAACAACTGCTCGATCCAGACCGGCAACGTGGACGGGCTTTTCCTCGAGAAGTGCTACGTGGTCTCGGGCGACGTCTCGCTTTCCCGCTACCCCCACCTTCCCGGTGGTGCCACCGAGGCAACCTCAAACGCTTTCAACGGTTCCGGCAAGAATTTCACCGCCAAGGACTCTGTCTTCATCGGCGGCATGGGCCTGAATGACACCGACTCGAGCCGCCCGTGGGCCTCCGTCCAGAATACCAAGACCAACAAGAGCTATGGCAGCCTCAGTGCTCCCCAGTCCGGATCCTGGACCGTGGACACCACTCTCAATGAGAACAACTCGGGCATGCCGCCCATCCCTACTGACACCTACCTGAACGACATCTGGAAGAACCCGGGCGCGACCACCAGCGTCCAGCGCCCCGTCTTCATCCCGGCCCCCGGCACCTACAATGCCACCCAGCAGGTGACCATGACCTGCTCCACCTCGGGCTCGACCATCTATTACACCACCGACGGCAGCACCCCGACCACGTCGTCCACCCGCTACACGGGACCGGTCACCGTTTCGGCGACCACCTCCATCCGCGCCTTCGCGACTGCCAACGGCCTCGATCCTTCGGGAGTCCAGCCCGGCGACTACGTGATCGCCAACCAGGTGAACGCCCCGGTCATCTCTCCGAACGGCGGCTTCTTCAGCACGGCGCAGTCGGTGACCATCACCACCTCCACCTCGGGTGCCGCGATCCGCTACACCTTGGACGGCAGCACGCCTTCCGCGTCCTCCACGCTCTACAGCGGCCCGGTCGTGATTTCCGCGTCCTCCACGCTGAAGGCGATCGGCGTCAAGGCGGGTGCCTTGGACAGCACCGTAACCGCAGCGAACTTCGGCATCGGCAATACCTACGTCTCGAGCGAGGCATGGACCAATATCGTGGTTCCAACCCAGAACTCGCGCTTCACCGTCCGGTGGAATGCGACTCCTGATGGTCCCTTCATCGACGCCGTGACCGGCCTGGCACCGGCCGCCGTGAACGACTACAAGGATCTCGCCTGCATCGCCCGGTTCAATATCAACGGCACGATCGACGCCCGCAACGGCGGTGCCTATGCCGCGCTCGCCACGCTGAACTATTCCGCGGGAACGATCTACCGCTTCCAGATGGACGTGGATTTCTCGACCAAGAAATACTCGGTGACCGTGACCCCTGACGGCGCGGCACCGGTCGTGATCGCGCAGAACTACAGCTTCCGGACCGAGCAGGCCGCAGCTACCAGCTTCAATCACATGGCCCTCGTCGCCCTCCAAGGCGGCACGCACACCGTGTCCGACGTGGTCTTCGGCACCTCGACGCCGCCGTCCGCTCCGCAAAACCTGCGGGTGACGTCGAATCCCTGAGGCTTCGCTTCCACTCTATCGGCGGCACCGCGACGGGCGTGGTGCCGCCGTTTCATCGCCCTCCCTCCCCTTTTTCCCGTGAATCCCCCCCCCGTCCGAGTTCTCTACAGTTTCCCGCACAAGCTAGGTGCGGGACGCATCTGCACCACGGCCTGGCATCAGGTCGAGGGAGCCTCCCGCGCTGGCGCGCAGGTCACCGTGTTCGCGGGATCGCAGGTCCGCCCGGTGAATGACCGGATCAAGGTCAAGACGACGCTTTCCGTCGGCAAGCTGCGCGTGCCTTACAAGCTCATCGGTCGCGATCTCGCCTGCCACTGGCACGACATCGCCACCTCGATGTGGCTGAATGCCCACCATCGCGAGGTCGATGTGGTGCATGGCTGGCCGCTCGGCTCGATCCGCACCATCCGCACCGCGAAGCGCCATGGCATCCCCGTGGTGCTGGAGCGGCCGAACGCACACACCGCCTATGCCTACGAGGAAGTCGAGCGGGAGAACCGCGACGTCGGCATCGTGCTGCCGGACAATCATGACCACGAGGTCGACCCCAAGCGCCTCGCGCTGGAGGAGACCGAATACGCCGAGGCCGACTATCTACTATGCCCCTCGGACTTCGTGGCAAAGACCTTCATCGATCGCGGCTTCACCGAATCGAAGCTGGTGCGCCACCAGTACGGCTACGACTTTTCCCGCTTCAGCCCGCAACCACCGAATGCCGCCGCCCATGACGGCCTCGTCATGATCTACGCCGGCGTGGTCGAGCCGCGCAAGGGACTGCACCACGCGCTGAAGGCGTGGCTCGCCTCGGGTGCCCATGAAAAGGGCACCTTCATGGTCTGCGGCGAATTCGTCCCCGGCTATCGCGAGCGCCTGGAGCCAATGCTTTCCCACCCCAGCGTGAAGATCATGGGCCATCGTACCGACCTGCCGGACCTCATGCGCCAGGCCGATGTCTTCGTGCTCTCCTCGGTCGAGGAAGGCAGCGCCCTTGTCACCTACGAAGCCCGCGGCTCGGGCTGCGTGCTGCTCGTTTCCGATGCCTCCGGCGCGGTCTGCGAACACATGCAAAACGGCCTCATCCATCCGCTCCGCGACGTGGCGGAATTGACGGCCCATCTCCGTCTGTTAGATAGCGACCGCGTGCTGCTGGAAAAACTCCGCGCGGCATCCGTCGCCGACTTGGACCAGCTGACGTGGGACCAAGCCGGCCGCCGTTTGGAAGAAGTCTATCGCAGTGTCCGGCGCACCCACGCCGCTTGAGCCCGTCACCCTTCCCTTTCTCCTGTTCCCCTTCTCGTGAGCGCACTCGGAATCATCTTCTTCCTCGTCACGGCCTTCGCGCTGCTCACCGTCGATCGAAAATGGGCGCTGGTCCCCTTCCTGATCGGCATCATCTACATGACCCACGGCCAGCGCTTCGAGCTGGCCGGAGTCGGCTTGCCCATCTTCCGCCTGCTGCTGGCGGTCGGGTTCTTCCGCATCCTCATCAAGGGCGAGGGCATCGAAGGCGGCGCGAATACCATCGATAAACTGTTGATCGCGTTCTTCGGGTGGA
The DNA here is from genome assembly GCF_038066715.1 of Luteolibacter sp. Y139. Taxonomy (NCBI): domain Bacteria; kingdom Pseudomonadati; phylum Verrucomicrobiota; class Verrucomicrobiia; order Verrucomicrobiales; family Verrucomicrobiaceae; genus Neoluteolibacter; species Neoluteolibacter soli. The sequence continues at coordinate 40,810 of NZ_JBBUKT010000019.1, forward strand.
TGTTCTTCGCCAGCTTCTTCCATGAAAGCGGCGCCGACGAGGCCGGGCCCCAGTTCATCATCGGCCAAGCCGCCGAAATCGGCATCTGCTACCTGCTGGTGCGCTGCTACTGCCGGAATCTCGAGGAACTCTACTCGATCGTTGGCGTCCTCGGCCTCCTGTTGGTCCCGATCGCCTTGGAAATGCTCCAGGAAAAATACACCGGCAAGAACCTCTTCTCCTCCCTCTTCGGCGGGGTGAAAGTCGATGTCGTGATGCGGGACGGCGACCTCCGCGCCCGCGGTCCTTTCCGCCACGCGATTCTCGCGGGCACTGTCGGTGCCGGCCTGATCCCCCTGCTGATCGGCCTGTGGCGCACCAATCCACGCGCCGCGGCGACCGGCATCATCGCTTGCCTCACCATGGTCTTCGCCTGCTCGTCCAGCACTCCGCTCCTCGGACTGGCCTGCGGCCTCGGTTCCATGTGCCTGTGGTGGTTCCGCCCGTGGATGCCCCTCGTCCGCTGGTCCATCCCGGTCGGCTATCTGGCGCTGACGCTGCTGATGAAGCAGCCCGCCTACTTCATCATCGCGAAGCTCAGCCGCGGCGGCAGCACCGGCTGGCATCGCTCGCGCTTGATCGATGCGTTTGTGAAGCACTTCGACGAATGGTGGCTCATCGGCACCGACCACACGCGGTCATGGATGCCTTCCGGCTTGCCGGGCAAGGCCGACCACACCGACATCACCAACTACTACCTCGGCTTCGGCGTGAAGGGCGGCATCATCGCTGTCCTCCTCCTCTCCGCCATGATCTGGGTCGCCTTCAAATGGGTCGGCAACATTCTGGACGCCCGGCCCGACCTCGAAAATCGCGACCGCTTCATGATCTGGTGCATGGGGGCCAGCCTCGCCGCTCACGCCGCCAGCAGCATCTCCGTCGCCTACTACGACCAGTCCTATGTCTTCTTCTGGTTCAGCATCGCCTCCATTGCATCCATGGCGGCCATGATTTACGAACCCGCGGAGGAGCCCGAGGGGGTTCCCGATGGAAACAACCCCGGCCCCTACAGTTACGGGGTGCCGCGTTGAGAAACCACCCCTGACCTCCGGAAGATCCCAATCCCCCCCCGAATGAAATCTCCCGACACCGAACAAGACCTCATGCCACCCGCGACGCGATCCCGCGCCGCGGAACGCGCCGTGGCCCCTGCGGGGACCGGCGTGGCCATGAAGAAGATCTTGTTCATCGCCTACCACTTCCCGCCTGCGGGTGGCGGTGGCGTTCAGCGTTCGCTGAAGTTTGTCAAATACCTGCCGGAAGCCGGCTACCTGCCCATCGTGCTGACCATCGAGGCCCCGGACGGCCGCCGCTGGACGCCGAAGGACCAGGCGCTGATGGACGAGGTGCCCGCCGGGGTGGAGATCCATCGCGTCTCGATCCCCGATGAGGTCCACACGCCCGGCAAGCTGGAGCGCGCGGCCCGCGAGTTGTTAGGCCTGCGCAGCCGCTTCGGCCGGACGTGGATGGAGCGCGCCATCGAGGCGGGAACGCGCATCGCCGAGCAAGAAAAGCCGGACCTGATCTTCGTCACGATGTCGCCCTTCGACGGGGCCGATGCCGCGGCCGAGATCTCCCGTCGCACCGGCATCCCCTGGGTCGCCGATCTCCGCGACCCGTGGGCGCTGGATGAATTCCAGCTGCACCGCACCGGCCTCCATCGCGAGCTGGAAAAGGCCCAGATGGAGCGTTCGCTGGAGAGCGCCGCGCTGGTCATCATGAACACGCCGGAGTCCGCTCGCCGCGTGAGGGAGACCATGCCCCGGATCGATCCGGCCAAGGTCGTCAGCCTGACCAATGGCTACGATGCCGAGGACTTCTCCGGCGAGGTCCCGCCGATCGGCGGAGGGAAGTTCAATATCGTCCACTCCGGCTATTTCCACGCCGAGCAGGGGCTGATGGAGCGGTCCCGCCAGCGCCAGTATCAGCTGTTAGGCCGCACCATTCCCGGCGTCGAGCGTCTCCCGCGCTCGCACTATTACCTGCTCCAGGCACTGGAGCAGTGGCTGAAGGAAGCTCCGGAAATCGCGAACGAGGTCCGCATGCACTGCGTCGGCGTTCTTTCGAAGGCCGACCAGGCCCTCATCGACGCCTCCCCGGCCAAGGAACTCTTCGTCTGCTCCGGCTACCTTAGCCACGCCGAGTGCCTCCGCTTCGTCCGCGGAGCCGATTTGCTGTTCCTGCCGATGCACAAGATGCCGGCAGGCATGAAGGCCGGCCTCGTGCCCGGGAAAACCTACGAATACATGGCCGCCGGGCGCCCGGTAGTGGCCACCCTCCCGGAAAGCGACGCCCGCGATTTCCTCACCCAGGCCGGCACCGGAGTCTTCTCCGCTCCGGGCGATGTGCACGGCCTGCTTGCAGCCTTGAAAGCCCAGCACGCGAAGTGGAAGACTGGCGGCAGGTCCTGCGATTGGAACGGCGAATTCGTCCGCCAGTTCGAGCGCAAGAACCTCACCGCAAGACTCGCCGAATTCCTCACTCAAGTCCGCCGAGACACTTCCCTCCCCCCGATTTTGAATGCAGGCTGAAAGCGTCATCGCCGAACCGACTCCATCCCGACCGAAACGCCGCGACCCCTTCGAGGCGCCGGACGTCTCGGGCAACCTGCGCCGCAGCTCCGTCCGCGGGGCGTCTTTCATGTCGTTCTCGCGCATCGCGGGCATTGGCCTGCGGTTCCTTTCCACCGGCATCCTCGCCCGCCTCGTCACCCAGGACAGCTTCGGCCTGATCACCATGACGGCGGTCATCTCCGGCTTCCTCACCATCTTCACGGACGTCGGACTCACCCAGGCCACCATCCAGCGGGAGCAAATCAACCACCGCCAGATCTCGACCCTGTTCTGGATCAATGTCGCGCTGGGCCTGCTCCTCGCGGCCATCTTCGCGGCGTCCGCGCCCTTGGTCGCGCAATTCTATCACCGGAGCGAGCTGCTCACCATCATCCCGATTCTCGCGTTGAGCTTCGTCTTCGGCAGCCTGGGGCTCCAGCACACCGCGCTACTCACGCGCAACCAACGCTACCCGCTGCTGGCTGGGGTCGAGGTCTTCTCGTCGCTCGCCGGCGTCGTGGTCGCGGTGTGGATGGCCAAGCAAGGGGGAAAGGAAATGGGCTACTGGCCATTGGTCGCCCTCGCGGTGGTCCCGGCATTCGCCAAATCCGCCGCCGCATGGATCGCCCTGCGCTGGGTTCCCAGCCTTCCCTCGCGCGGGAATGGCGTGAAGAGCATGGTGAAATTCGGCGGCGATGTCCTCGGGTTCAACATCATGAACTACTTCTCGCGGCAGGCCGATACCATGCTGATCTCGAAGTACTGCGGCGCGATCCCCGGCACCTTCTACGACAAGGCCTACAATCTCCTCCTGATGCCGGTCGGCCAAATCAACGGCCCTCTCGGTTCCGTCAGCATCCCGGCCCTGTCCCGCCTCCAAAAGGAGCCGGACCGTTTCCGCCGCTACTTCCTCAATTCCATCCAGCTCGTCTGCTCGCTCAGCCTGCCGGTCATTTCCGCCATCACGCTCTTTGCCGATGAAGTCGTGCGGGTCTGGCTGGGTGAAAGCTGGGCCGCCTCGGCCACACTCTTCCGTCTCCTCGCCGCCGCCGCACTCATCGGCGGCATTTCGAATCCGGCCGGCTGGGTCCTCATTTCGCTGGGCATGACCAAGCGCTACCGCTGGCTCGGCTTCGCAAACTCGGTGGTCATTGTCACCGCCTTCGTCATCGGCCTCCTGCTGGGCCCGAAGGAACCCGGCCAGATCGGTTCATCCCAGGGCGTGGCGACCGCCTACTCGGTGGTCATGATCCTCACCTTCATCCCCTACTGGGCATGGGCGCTGAAGGACACGCCGGTGAAGCTCCGCTCGGTGCTGGTCACCATGCTGCCGCCCGCCATTTCCTGCCTCCCCGCCGCCGCCGTCGCATGGTGGATGAAGGGCCTCGCCGCCGCTCATGCGAATCCCTGGCTGTGGACCATCGCCGCCATGGCTTCCTTCGGCATCGTGTATGCCGCCACGCTGCTCTTCGGTTTCAAGAAGCTGGATTTCTTCCGCCGCATTGCCAGCGAGTTCAGATCACGCTAACCTCACGATCATTCCCCCCCCGATGGTCATTATCATTCCCACCTGCCAACGCGGCGAACTCCTCGTGAGGACGCTCCAGTGTCTGGTCGATGCCGATCTTCCCGACTCCGTGACCCGCGTCATGGTCGTGGAAAACGGCAAGAAGGATCAGGCCGAGTCCAAGGCCGCCAGCTTCGCCGACAAGCTCCCGGTCGAGTATCTCTACACACCGGTCGGCAGCAAATGCGCTGCCTTGAATCTCGCGCTCGAGTCCTGTGACGGCGAGTTCGTCGTCTTCTTCGACGATGACGTGCGCATCGATCCGGGCTGCGTCCGCGCCTATGCCGAAGCCGCCAAGGGCAAGACCGGCGGCGAGTTCTACGCTGGCAAGTGCAATGTCGACTACGACGTGCCGCCGCCCGAGTGGCTCAAGCACTACCTTCCCTACTCCGCGAAGGGCTGGAGCTACGGTGAGACGATCCGCGACCTGAATGAGCCGCTCGCTCTCGGCTTCAACTGGGCCGCCTTTGCCGACGACATCAAGAAGGCCGGCAACTTCAATCCCGACATCGGCCCCGGCCGCCTCATCTCCGTCGGCGATGAAACCGACCTCCAGAAGGTCATGCTCGATCAAGGCGTGAAGGGCGTCTACCTGCCCGCCGGCCTGGTTTGGCACCACGTCCCCGAGGACCGCTGCTCCACCGCATGGACCTTGGAGCGCAATCGCCGCATGGGCCTGCTCGTTGGCCACAAGCTGGCCGCCGCGCCCGCGCCGAAGCGCTTCAGCAAGGCCGCCATGGCTTGGGGCAAGATCGTCGGCCTCGGCGTCGTGACCAAGATCGGCAAGGCCCTGCTCAGCGACGCCAGACACTTCCACTACCAGCAGCGGCGCCACTGGAACCTCGGCGTCTGGCAAGGCCACCAAGGCTGCGGTTCCTAACACCTTCCTCCGCGTCCATTGCCTATAATTACGCATACGTGATCGCGTAATGGACCCATGGCGTAGCAATTGCTCGATTCCACTCACCCATCGCAGCCAAGCCGCAAGGACGCCGCTCAGTTAACCTAAGCTAATTATCAGGATTTCGGAGATGCCTAAAAATATCTGGCCCGGCTTTTGAGCGCTTGATAGTTTGTTTTGCTTTCAATCATTCCCCCTCCCCATCCTGACCGGATCACGCCCCCCGCGTCCCGGCCGGACAATCCCCCCAGGTCATGCCAAGTTCCCCCGCTTCGTTGGCTCCGGACTCCCCCTTGTGGTCGAGTCCCTGCGTGATCCTTGCACGGATCATTGGGCCGGTCCCGGTGATCCCTGAGATCCGGCCCTGTTAGTCTCTTTCTCGTTCCCCCCTGTTTCCTGTTCCCGTTCCCCCCTGTCCTACCCCCCAGATGAAATTGAAGTTCCTTTCCCGAGGTTCGAACGAACGCGCTGATGCGTCGTCGAGCGGATGGCGAACCGCGCTCAAGCTATCCGTGCTGCTGGTAACGGCGGCACTTCCAGTTGCCAAGGCGCAGACGGTCGGCTTCTCGCCGAGTTTGTTGAACTGGCCCGCCGGCAATAACAACAACAAGGCGAAGGACGTCACCTCGCTCCAGTTCGGCCCGGACAACCGCCTCTACTTCACGCAGCTGAATGGCACCGTGATTGCCTGCGATGTCACGCGCGTCGCGGCAAACAATTATCAGGCGACCAATGCCGAGACCATCCTGCTGGTCAAAAACCTCCCGAACTACGATGACGACGGGACCTACAATCCCGCGCCGCTGCTCGCGAACGGCGCCGTCGGCTATCGCCAGTGCACCGGCCTCGTGGTCACTGGCACCGCGGCGAATCCGGTCATCTATGTTTCCTCCTGCGATCCTCGTGAAGGGGCGGGCAGCGGTGGCACCGACTTCAATCTCGACACGAACTCCGGCATCATCTCCCGCCTGACCAAGAATGGCAGCGGCGTCTGGGAAAAGGTGGACATCGTTCGCGGCCTGCCGCGTTCGGAAGAAAACCACGCCAACAACGGCCTCAACATCAGCGCCGATGGCAATACCCTCTACCTCGCGCAAGGTGGCAATACCAACGCCGGCAGCCCTTCGGCCAACTTCGCCTACGCGGCCGAGTATGCGCTCTCCGCTGCCATCCTCTCGATCGACCTGGTCGCCATCAATGCGCTGCCGGTCAAGACCGACGCGCACGGCCAGAACTACCTCTACGATCTCCCGACCCTGAATGACCCGAACCCGTCCCGCGCCCACAACCCGGACGGCTCGGACGTGAACGATCCCTTCGGCGGAAATGACGGCCTCAACCAGGCCAAGCTGGTCCTCGGCGGCCCGGTGCAAATCTTCCACGCCGGTTTCCGCAATCCCTACGACATTCTCATCGCGAAGACGCCGGGCCGCGCGGGAAAAATGTATACCTTCGACAACGCCGCCAACAACGGTTGGGGCGGCTACCCGAAGAACGAAGCCACGCCCGCCACCGTCACCAATGAATACGTCACCGGTGAGCCTGGCACGGTGAACAACAAGGACGGCCTCTACCTGCTCACCCAGGGCGGCTACCGCGGCCACCCGAATCCGATCCGCGCAAATCCCGCCGGTGCCGGTTGGTTCCACAATATTGAAGGCCCCGGCGGCGGCTTCGTTTACGCCGCCTCTCCCACCACCGACTGGCCGCCCGTCCCCGTCTCGATGGCCGATCCGCGCCAGGGTGACTTCAAGCTCCCCGGTGCCGCCGATGGCGCGCTCATCACCAATAGCGCCTCCACCACTGGTGTGGCCGAGTACACCGCCCCGAACTTCGGCGGCGCCATGGTCGGCAACATCATCGCCACCCAATACAGCGCGAACTCCGTTCAGCGCGTGATCATGAACGCCGATGGCACCGCCGCCACCGGCAGCAGCATCCTTCTCAGCGGCAGCTCCTACGGCACTCCGCTCGATGTGACCTGCCCTGGACCCGGTGCCGCTCCCGCGCTGTGGGGCACCATCTTCGTCGGCCACCACTCCAGCAAGATCACCATCCTCGAGCCCACCGACTTCGGCTCCGGCGGCGGCGGCGTTTGCTCCGGCGTCTTCAGCTTTGCACTGGACGAGGATAACGACGGCTACAGCAACGCCGACGAGCTCACCAACAACTCCGAGCCCTGCTCGCCCGCGGTCACCCCGCCGGACAATGACGGCGACTTCCTTTCCGACCTGCTTGATTCCGACGACGACAATGACGGAATCGTCGACACCCAGGACATGTTCGCGATCGACGCGCTCAATGGCCGCGATGTCGCCCCGCCCGTGCGCCGCGAACTCTTCAATGAACTTGGCATCGGCTTCTTCAGCATCGGCTTCAAGGGCGTGATGATGAACCCCGGCGAAAACTACGCTCAGAAGATGAACGTGGACGAGCTGATCGCCGGTGGCACCGCCGGTCTCTTCACCGATCCCACCGTCGGCCCGGGCACTCCGCATGGTGCATCGAACACCCAGATCAATGGTTTCGACTTCGGCGTGAACATCAATGAGTTCACCGGCCCCGTCCTTGCCACCTCCCGCCTCGGCGGCCTGCTCTTCAATGGCACGCCGACCGCTGCCCAATCGCAGGGCATCTTTATCGGCAATGGCGACCAGGACAACTACGTCCAGATCGCGGTCAACGCCAACAACGGTGCCGGCGGCATCGAAGTGGTGTATGAGAAAAACGGGATCATCCTGACCCAGACGATCTATGCCGCGCCGGGCATCTTCAGCTCCGATGTCATCCTCGGCTTCCTCATCGATCCCATCGCCGGAACCGTTCGTCCCGGCTACTCGCTCGGCGGTGGCGCCTTCACCTACCCCGGCCCTGCGCTAACCGTCACCGGCAAGGTCCTCGACTCCATCCGCGGCACGAACGCGATGGCCTTCGGCTTGCTCGCAACCACCGGCAATGTCGCGACGCCGACCTTCAATGCCACCTGGGACTACTTCGATGTCTCACCGGTGCCGAACACGGCTTCTGCCAAGCTGACCATCAGCGGCGCGGGAACCCTCACCAGCTCCTCCACCAATACCGGCGGCTCCTACAAGCTGGAGAACACCTCCACCGGCGGCCAGAAGATCACCTCGGTCTCCGTCGACCTGCGCACCGGCATGATGCCGGATGTCGTCTTCGACCCCAATCACACCGCGGGCGATGCTGATGGCAAGGCCTTCGAGGTGGACCCGAATGACGTCGCGGATCTCCCGGCGCCCACCGGCTCGGCGACTTACGCCTTTGGCGCTCCGCATAATGGCGTCGATAGCGCCGACGGCTACAGCATGATCACCGTCAATACCTCCGGCATGGATTTCCCGGCGGGACGCTTGCTGAAGTTCTCTTCCGACATCGATCCACTCAGCGTCAAGATGACGCCGACGCCGGTGACGGGACCAGGTCCATTCGAAGCGAGCAGCGTTTCCGGCCTCGAAATCATCGGTGCTACGATCACCGTGACCTTTGACGACGGCACCGTCCGCAAGAGCCGCCTCGCTGGCTTGCCCGGAACCTCGAACGCCAACAAGGGCTCGATGGCCCAGCTTGCCACCTCCCAGCTTCCGACACCGGTCATCTCGGTCGCAGGCCAGTCCTCACCATTCACCACCACCACGCAACCAACCGTCCGAATCGTCGGCCCTGCGGGTTCTGCGGTGGAATTGGGTGTATTCCGCTCCGCACTCCGTCTTGTCGATGGCGCCTTCACGGTGCCGGGCTACCAGATCGATCCTTTCGAGACCAATCGGGTCGAGTCGTTCGGCTACAGCGACGCCACCATCGGCGCCAATGGCTACGTGGATGTCCCGCTCACGTTGAACTACGACACGACACTCGGCGGCATCCACATGGTCACGGCCTTCCTGACCGATGGCAGCGGCAATCGCAGCGCCACCTCGAACGTGCTGACGATCGAGTACAATCCGACCGCCGCGGCACCGACTGCACTCTTCCGCATCAACGCCGGCTCCACCACCAGCTACACCGACACCGCGGGTCAAGTCTGGGCACCGGACCTCAGCACCAGCACCTACAACACGACTTCGGGAGACAACGCCGGCTTCGCCAACGCGATCTCGGGCACGGACGATGATGTGCTCTATCAGACCTTCCGCTACGACGGCAGCGCTTCCTCGCCACTCGACTTCAACTTCACGGTCCCGAACGGCAACTACGAGGTGCGCCTGCACTTCGCCGAAACCTGGTCCAGCATCACCGCCGCAGGACAGCGCGTGTTTGACGTCCAGTTGGAAGGTCAGACCGCGATCAACAACCTCGACGTCTTCGCCGAAGCCGGCGCGAATGCCAAGCTGGTGAAAACCCTGCAGACCACCGTAACCGATGGCCTGCTCACGCTCGGCCTGCGCCACGAGGTGCAGAATCCCTTCATCTGTGGCATTGAAGTTTACCAGCTCAGCGTGGCCGGAGTTGACACGGAACCTCCCGTGGCCCCGGCGATCCTGACCCAGTCGAACCTGCTGTCTTCGAGCGTCCAGCTCGCTTGGTCCCAGGCTTCCGATAACTCCGGAAGCATCGCAGGCTACCGCCTCTATCGCACCGGCCAGGTTGCCGCGCTCGTCCAGACGACTTCGCTGTCCTACGTCGCGACCGGCCTGATGCCGGCCACCCAATATACCTTCGGCGTGGAAGCCTTCGACGCCGCCGGCAATGTTTCGCCCCGCACGACGCTGACTCTCACCACCGCGGCCGACACCCAGAACCCGACCACTCCGGGACAATTCAAGGGCGTCGCAGGCAACGAAGCGGCCGTCCTCTCGTGGCAAGCCGCCACCGACGACACCCAGGTTCAGGAATACCGCATTTCCCGTGACGGCAACCAGATCGCCGTGGTCACCGGCCTCACCTACACGAACACCGGCCTCACCAACGGCACCACCTACCAGTTCTCCGTGGTGGCGGTCGACGTGGTCGGCAAGCTTTCACCGGCTGCCACGGTCTCGGTGAAACCCCGTGCAGTCGGACCGGCGCTTTATCGCGTCGACTGCGGCCTGCTGAGCGGAAGCTACACCGACTTGGACGGCCTCGTCTGGGCCACCGACTCCGGCTACAATGCCAGCAGCAATACCACCGGACCGACCCCGGCCATTACCACGACGATCGCTGGCACCAATGCCCAGGAAATGTACCGGACCTACCGCTACAAGAACCGGCAATCGAACACTCCGCTCAAGTACGAGTTCAACGTCCCGAATGGCGAGTATGAGCTGCGCCTGCACTTCGCCGAAGTGTGGACCGGAGCCAACGCCGCCGGAGTCCGGGTCTTCAACGTCGCCGTGGAAGGCGCTGCCGCCTTGACCAACTTCGACATCTTCGCCGAAGCCGGCCTCAATACCGCGCTCGTGAAAGCGATCCCCGTCACCGTCGCCGACGGCAAGATGACGATCGACTTCACCGTCGTGACCCAGAACCCGCAGGTCTCCGGCATTGAGATCTTCCCGCTTCAGGACGGTCCGCCGGACACCACTCCGCCGGCAGCACCGGCGAACCTGATCGTCTCCGCCAAGACCGACGCCAGCGTTTCCCTCTCGTGGAACACGCCTGCCGACGATGCCGTCGCGTGGGTCGTGAAGCGGGGCGCCACTACCCTCGGCATCGTCTCCACCACTGGCTTCAGCGAAACCGGCCTGACCCCGAACACCGCCTACAGCTACTCCGTGGAGGCACGGGACGCGGCGGGCAATCTGTCGACCGCTTCCACCCTCAACGTCACGACCGATCCCGATACCACCCCGCCGCCTCCGCCGCAGAATTTCGTGGCACTCCCTGGCAACGGCCTGGTGGCCCTGTCCTGGCAGGCACCATCGACGGGCGGCCCGGTTGACCACTACCAGATCCTCCGCAACTCGGTGGAACTGACGACGGTGACCACGCTGAACTACACGGATAACGCCGTCACCAATGGAACCACCTACGCTTATCAAGTGAAGGCCGTGGACGCCGCGGGCAACCATTCCACCCCGGCTTCCGCCACCGTCCAGCCGCAGTCGCTCGGAGCCGCGCTCTACCGCATCAACTGCGGCCCCGCGGTCGGCAACTACACCGACCCTACCGGCACCGTCTGGGCGCAGGACGCTTATTTCAACAGCAACAACGCCACCACCGGCACCGTCACCACGACCGTGACCGGGACCACCATCCCGGAAATCTACAAGACCAGCCGCTCCAAGAACCGGAATTCCACGACACCGTTGCAGTATCAGTTCCCGGTCACCAATGGTGTCTATGAACTTCGCCTGCACTTCTCCGAAACGAGCCAAACCGCCGTCCACAAGCGGGTGTTCGACGTTGCCGTCGAAGGATCGGTGGCACTGGACGACCTTGATATCTACTCCGAAGTGGGCGCGAACAAGGCGCTGGTGAAGGCCTTGCCAGTCGTCGTGAGCGATGGGTCCCTGACCATCGACTTCCTGGTCGTCAAGGACATGGTCGATGGGGTATTGACCGCTCTCCAGAATCCCCAGGTCAACGCGATCGAGATCTATCCCGTGATCTCCAACGACACGACCGCTCCGAGCGTCCCCAGCAATCTGGCTTCGTCGAATGTGACCCAGACCGGCGCAAGCCTGTCGTGGACCGCATCCACCGACAATTCGGGTGGCAGCGGCCTCGCCGGCTACCGTGTCTACCGCCGTATTCCGGCAACGGAAACCGTGGAACAGGCGCAGCTGGTTGGCACCGTGACCAGCCCCTCGTTCTCCGAAAGCAGCCTCACTCCGGGAACCGCCTATGAGTATCGTGTGGTTGCCTACGACGTGATCGGCAATGTTTCGGCGGCCGCAGTTCTGCCGGTCACCACGGTGGCGCTCGATACCACCCCGCCGACCGTGCCGGGAAGTCTGGTGGCCACGCCAAGCCTGGGCCAAGTCGCCCTCACCTGGCAGGCTTCCACCGACATCGGCGGCAGCGGGGTCCAGAGCTACCTGGTTCTGCGTGATGGCAACCAGATCGGCACCGTCACCAGCCCCGGCTACACGGATACCGGCCTGATCGGGAACGTCGCCTTTGTCTATGAAGTCAAGGCCAAGGACGTCGCCGGCAACACGTCGGCCTCCGCCACGGCGAATGCCACCACTCCGCCCGATGCGGTCGCCCCGCCAGCCCCGCGTTATCTGACCGCCGTTCCCGGCAATGGCAGCGTCACGCTCTCCTGGCTGGCCTCCGCCGCGAACGATGTGAGCGGCTATCAAGTCCGCCGCAACGGCGTGCTCATCACCACCGTCAGCTCGCCGGGGTATGTCGATAGCGGCCTGAACAACGGCCAGACCTACACCTACCTGGTGCGTGCAGTGGACACCTCCACCAATACCTCCGCCAACGTGACCGCCTCGGCCACTCCACGGGTCCTCGGTGCCGTGGTCGCCCGCGTGAACGCTGGTGGCGGCCAATTCACGGACGTGCTCGGCAACGTGTGGGCGGAAGATGTCGGCTTCTTCAATACCGGCAGCACCGCCCCCAACAACACGATCCCGATCTCCGGAACGGACGATGACTCGCTCTACCAGTCCGAGCGCTTCGATACTTCCCCTGCCGGTGCGGACCTGGAGTTCTCGACCGTGGTTCCCAATGGCAAGTATGAGGTGAAGCTCTACTTCGCCGAGACCTACAATCAGATCACTGCCGCCGGACAGCGCGTCTTCGACGTGTATGCCGAAGAGCAGCTCGCCATCGACGACCTCGACATCTTCGATCGCGTGGGTTCGAACGCCGCCCTCACGATGGTGCTTTCCCCGGTGACAGTCACCGACGGCAACCTCAATATCCGCTTCGACCACCTCGGCATCCAGAATCCGAAGGTGTGCGCAGTGGAAGTCACGGCCATCGCTTCGACCGGTCTGCCGACCTTCGCGGAATGGTTGACATCCTACAACCTCACGGGCCAGACGACCGCCGATTCCGACCACGGCGGCTTGTCCAACCTCGATGAATACCAGCTTCAGATGAACCCCAATGATCCGAATGACGATCTGGTGTTCCACCTGACCTGCACCAAGCAAGGCGCCGGCAAGCTCATCGCCCTCCCCGCCCTGAAGCCGATCGGCAACTACTACGTCCACCGTAGCGCGAACCTCAGCGATATCGCCAACGTCGCCAATCGCATCAACACCATCACCAAGGCCCAGATTGAAGGCATGACGCCTACCCAACGGGCCACCTACACGGTCCAGGACAACACCGGAGGCACCCGCGCCTTCTACCAATTGTTCTTCGAGCCAGCCCCATAACCTCCGAAAAGCCCCGGGCGGCCCACGCCACCCGGGGCCTCCGCCGCGGATGACCGGGCACCCACCCTCATCCACGGAGTTCACCCTCTCTCCACGCATGAATCTCCCCCCCCGGATTGTCATCGTCGGTGCCGCCGGTCGCCTCGGCCAGGCACTGGTCCGTCGGCTTGCGCCTCACGCAACGGTCATCGGCCTCGCCCGGCCCGAGATCGATCTGCAAGACCCGCAGTCGATTCGCGATGCTCTCGAGCCGCTTGATTTCGATCACCTCATCCTGCCCGCCGCGATGACCGCGGTAGACCCATGCGAAACGGAACAGGAGAAGGCCTATGCGATCAACGCCACTGCCCCGGGCCTGATCGCCTACATCTGCGCCGCGAAGCAGGCGCACATGACCTACGTCAGCACCGACTTCGTCTTCGATGGCCTGACCCACGGCTTCTACACCGAGGGCGATGAAGCCCGGCCAGTCAGCGTCTACGGTTCCTCGAAGCTGAAGGGCGAGGAACTCGTGCTCGCCGCCGATCCCGGCCATTTGGTCGTCCGCGTCGCGTGGCTCTATGGGCCCGGCAAGCCGGCTTTCCCCGAGTGGATCGTGGACAAGGCCTGCGCCGAATCGCACCTCTCCCTTCCCATGGACAAGACCGGCTGCCCGACCTCGGCCACCGACGTCTCGGACATGCTGGTGCACCTGTTGGAGGAATCCGCGTCTGGCGTCTTCCACCTCTGCAATGCCGGCTCCTGCTCTTGGCAGGAATGGGGGCAAGCCTGTCTCGACCTCGCCCGTGAGGCCGGGGCTCCACTCCAGTGCGAAACCATCGCCGGCAATTGGCTGGCGGACATTCCAGCCTTCCTCGCCAAGCGCCCGCCGAACAGCGCGATGAGCAACGACAAGTTCACTGCCTTCACCGGGATTTCCCCGCGGCCGTGGAAAGAGGCCCTCCGCGAGCACTTCGCGACCTCCGGTTTCCTCGCCAAATACCAGGCCGCTGCGTGCGGTTGACGCCTGCCTTATCCTTCCCCAGAGCCAAACTCACCCTTTTCCCACCCCACCCAGCATGAACATTCTCGTCACCGGCGGCGCCGGCTTCATCGGATCGAACCTCGTTCACTACCTGCTGCGCGATGCAGCGGAAGAACTCCGCGTGCCGATCGACAAGGTCGTCACGCTCGACAAGCTCACCTACGCGGGCAACCGCTCCAGCTTGGAAGACCTCGAAGCGGACCCGCGCCACATCTTCGCCCAGGGCGATATCTGCGACGGTGATTTCGTCGGAGGCCTGCTCCGCGAGCACAATATCGACGCGGTGATGCATCTCGCTGCCGAGTCGCACGTGGACCGCTCGATCGATGGACCGGAAGCCTTTATCATGACCAATGTGGTCGGCACCTTCCGCCTGATCGATGCCTTCCGCAAATATCTCACCGATACCGGCCGCACCAAGCTTCCGAACTACGGCAAGTCGATCGCCGACGGCGGTGAGTCCGCCTTCCTCCACGTCTCGACCGATGAAGTCTTCGGCTCGCTCGGCGCGGAAGACCCGATGTTCTGCGAAACCACGCCGTATTCGCCGAACAGCCCCTACAGCGCCTCGAAGGCCGGCAGCGATCACCTCGCCCGCGCCTATCACCACACCTACGGGATGCCGGTGATCACCACGAACTGCTCTAACAACTACGGCCCCTTCCAGTTCCCGGAGAAGCTCCTTCCGCTCATGATCCAGAAGACCCTCCGCGGCGAAGCGCTGCCGGTCTATGGCGACGGCACCAATATCCGCGACTGGCTCTACGTGGAAGACCACTGCCGCGGCCTCGCCATGGCACTCGTCCGCGGCGCGATCGGTGAAACCTACGTGATCGGCGGCAAGAACGAGATCCGGAACATCGACGTGGTCCGCCAGCTCATCGCCACCGTCCACGAACTCGCTCCGGAAAGCGCGACCAAGTCGGCCGACGAACTCATCACCTACGTGAAGGATCGCCCGGGCCACGACCAGCGCTACGCCATCGACCCCGCGAAGATTGAAAACGATCTCGGCTGGGCACCACGCGAGAACTTCGAGTCCGGCCTCCGCAAGACCGTCCAGTGGTATCTGGACAATCAGGAATGGATCCAAGGCATCGAAGACGGTAGCTACCGCGGCGAGCGCCTCGGCACCATGGCTTGAAATCAATACTGCTTGCACCCAACCCTTTCCCGTTTCCCTCCCCATGCTTTCACCTGACGAAAAGAAAAGCCTCATCCAGTCTCCTGAAGATCTCGCGCTGCGGAAAGGCATCATCCTCGCCGGCGGCACCGGCAGCCGCCTCTGGCCCATGACCCACTCGGTGAGCAAGCAGCTCATCCCGGTCTATGACAAGCCGATGATCTACTACCCGCTCACCGTGCTGATGCTGGCGGGCGTGAAGGAAATCCTGCTCATTTCCACGCCGCACGATTTGCCCGCCTTCAGGCATCTGTTAGGCGACGGCTCGCAGTGGGGCCTGGAGATCTCCTATGCCGAGCAACCGAAGCCGGAAGGCCTCGCACAGGCTTTCCTCATCGGCGAAGAATTCCTCGCCGGTGAACCTGCCTGCCTCGTGCTCGGGGACAATCTCTTCTACGGCCACGACCTCGCGAAATCGCTGATGGCGGCATCGCGCCGCAAGGATGGCGCTACCGTCTTCGGCTATCACACCCAGCAGCCGGAGCAATACGGCGTGGTCGAGTTCGACAAGGACGGCAACGTCGTCTCGCTCGAGGAAAAGCCAAAACAGCCCAAGTCCAACTACGCGGTCCCCGGCATCTACTTCTACGACTCGAAGGTCGTCGAGATCGCCAAGGCTCTCAAGCCATCGCCCCGCGGCGAACTGGAAATCACCGACCTCAATCGCGTCTACCTCGAGCTGGGTGAATTGCGCGTCGAGCTCCTCGGCCGCGGCACTACTTGGCTCGATACCGGCACACCGGACTCGCTTGCAGATGCGACCCAATTCGTCCAAGTGATCCAGCAGCGCCAGGGTCTCAAGATCGCCTGCCCGGAAGAAGTCGCCTTCCTGCAAGGCCGCATCGACCGCGCCAAGCTCACCGAATCGGTGCAGAAATACTCCAAGACCCCCTATGGCGAATACCTCGCCCAGCTCTAACAAAAGCGCCTTGTCCACGATGCACACCGACCCTTGGCTGGGATTGAATCCCGACGCTCGTGCCCGGCTGGAAACGCGGGACTACTCGCTCGCCGATCTCGGCCAGCGCCTCGCCACCACCGGCGTCAATGCCTCGGAAGCCATCGCCGGCCGCGCAACTCTCGGCGACACGTGGATCCCCGGCGTGGAGTTGTTCCAGCGGAAGGTCTATCAGCAAAAGGGCCGCGGCTACTTCGGCGAGCTCACCCGCCTGAATGAAGGCACCCTGGACCGCATCGGCCTCGCCCCCCGCCAGTGGGCCTCCGCCATGATGCACCGCGACAGCGCCAAGGGCTTCCACATCCACCCCCCGCACATCCCGGAAGGCACCGTGCCGTCCGAGTGGTTCAGGAAGCTCTACCTCGACGAACCCGAAAACTACGCGCTCCGCCCCTACGACCGCGAGCAGTGGGACGTCATGTTCTTCCTCACCGGCATCTGCGAGATGCTGCTGGTAGACGAGCGCCAGGGCATGCCCCGCCGCGTGATGCGCTTCACCATTCCCGGCGACAGCCGCTCCGGCCCGGACAATGCCGCCGTGATCATCCCCTCCGGCGTCGCCCACGCCCTGCGGAACATCGGCAACGAGGACCTGATCATGGTCTACGGCACCAGCACCGTCTTCAATCCCGCCTGGGAAGGCCGCATCGCCAGCGACGTCGAAAAGGCCCCCCTCCCCCCGGATTGGGACCGCTACCTCGCCAGCGGCACATCTGCCTGATTTCTGACTCGTCTCTAACAAGCTCACCCCCTACATTGATTAGCGAACTCCCATGAAAAGCACCCCGCAAACCCAACGGCCTGCCGCCGGATGGCAGCGCCTGTTCCACGGCATGACGAAGGCTCTGGCCGCCACGATGGCGCTGGTGCTCGCCCTGTCCTTCACCGGCTGCGAAAGCTCGGAATCGTACACGCCCATCCCTGCCGAGGCCTACTCGCCGCGCCCCAGCGGCACGCTGGCTGCCGGAGACGTGCTCAATATCAGCTTCCCGGGTGCTCCCGAGCTGAATACCACCCAGAAGATCCAGGCCGACGGCAAGGTCAGCCTGCCGACCATCGGCTCCGTGACCGCCAAGGGTAAGAGCATCTCTTCCCTCCAGTCGCAGCTCACCGGCATGTATACGGAGCACCTGCAGAACCCGGCCGTTCTCGTGGCCGTCGAAACCGCAGCCTCCGGCGTCTACGTCACCGGCGAGGTGGTGAAGCCCGGCAAGGTGGCGCTCGACCGCCCGATGACCGTGCTCGAAGCGATCGGCGAATGCGGCGGCTTCACCAAGTTCGCCAACCCGAAGCAAGTCGTGGTCGTGCGCAACCAGGGTGGCCAGACCCATCGCTACGCCTTGAATGTGGCGGATACCATCAGCGGCGCGAACAACGCCTCCTTCTACCTGCGGCCCTTCGACACCGTGCTGGTGAAGCAAAGCCGCTGGTAAGGAACCCGATTCTTACAATCTCCAATCATCCAAAGGGACGGCGATCACTTCGCCGTCCCTTTTTTCGTTTCACGGGAAATCGCCGGTCAAGCGGTAGAAGCGCTTGGTGGCTCCGGCGGCGGCGGCCGGGTCGGCGATGCTAATGACACCGCTGTCATTCGTGCGCGTGCCGATCGGTTCCCAGTGAACCATGTCACTGGAGGCCTCCACATCGATGTCAGAGCCGATCCCGCCCGTCATCGTGAAGGCGACGGAACGGTCCGCATTCATCGAGACACGGGTCACGGCGAACTTCGGCAGCGCGGCCGACTCGCTCACCGACAGGACCACCGCGGAGCTTGTCGCCGTCGCGGTGCCCGCGGTCAGTCTCACACTGTAGCTGCCACTGCTGGCAGTCGTCACGCCCGTGAGCGCGAGCTGCGGGCTATTCGAGTTCGCGATAGCCGTGCTTCCCTTGAACCATTGGTAAGTCACCGGCCCGGTCGCCGCCGCGGTCACCGCGAGCGTCGCGGTCGAACCCGGCGCGACGGTCAGGTTGCTGGAAATGCCGGTCACCGCCACCGCGTCGCCGCTGCGGGGAAGAGCATCCGAAGGAACGAAGGCCGGATCGGAGGAAATGACGATGCGATCCAGCAAGGCGCCCGGCTCACGAACCCGGAACTTGATCGTGTGGCTCGCTTGGTCGAAGGCGTAGGTCCTCGGCCCGGCATCAGTCACGTGAATGCGCTTCCACACCCAGTTGCTCGTGCGGGTTTCCGTGGGTGTCGGGGTGCCGTAAATGTGGAAGACATCTTCCGTCCCGCCATCGGTGGAAACGAAGAAGGAATCCTTGGCCTCCGTGGGGCCCTTCACCCGGCACCAGACCTGGTAGTTGCCGGCGACTGGCGCGGCGAAGCTCATCTGGCTCCAGCCGAGCACCGAGTAGTAAGAGCTATCCACCCACGATTCGGACGTCCCGGTGAAGATCGCCATCGGTGCTCCGAGTTGGCCGTTCTCCGCCTCCAGCATCACCAGCCGGCCGCTGGGGTCGGAGCCTCCAGTCGGGGTGCCATACATCACGGAGATCTCGGTGGAGTAGGCGCTTTCCTGCCCCTCGGCGTTGTAGGCGGTCACCGCACAGTAGTACGGCAGCCCGGAGGTCAGGTTGGGCAGCGCCGCCTGTGGATTCGTGCCGGCGTCCAGCACCTGGTCATAGATCCGGCTGGTCCGGCCCCAATAGACCTTGTAGCCCGTCACGTTGGTCTCGGTATTCCGGTCCCAAGCGACCGAAACGCTGCCGGTTCCGGTGGCCGCATGGGCCAGCGGTGGAAAGGAACCCAGAAGAACCAAGGCCAAACCCATGGTTTTCAAGGAGTTAAAAAATGATTCGAGGTTTTTGAATAACAACATTTCCTAAGGGTAATTTTTTAAACGATCGCTCAAAAGGCAAAAATTCCTTGTTAGATGAGGAAATGCCCGGAATCGGCCAAAATCCCCGCCTCTAATGAAAGAAATTCCATTTCCCGGCGGGGGTATTTCCCGGAATGCGGCGGCAGCCTATCGGATAGATCCGGAATGGCAATCCGGGGTTCTACGCACCTGCTGATTTCAAATGGCTTGTGAATAACTCCCGCCCGAGACCTTCCCCACGGTCATGATTTCGGGATTCGTGAGAAGCAATCCGACTTCGGGATGGATTCCGGGATTGCGTCGGATGAAGCGTGTTGGGATTTTTAAAGAACCCTTTCTAGGGTCACCTCTCATGGACTCGAACCCAGACCTTTCGTCCCGCCCCTGCCGGCTCGGGATCCGCCTCCTGTTAGTCACTTCGGGAGTTCTGTTAGCCTCGTTGCCACTAACAACCCTCGCGGCACCGGAGTTTCAGAAAAAACTATCCGACGAAGGCATCGCCACCATGTGCAAGCAATGGCACGCCGCGGAAATGATCACCGCTTTCGCATCTCCCAAAAACGCCTTCGCCTCGGCAGGCGGACTGGTCAGCGAAGTTCACAAGGGCTCCTACGCCGAGCGCCATGGGATCGTGCCCGGATCGATGCTGATCTCGCGGGGTGATCTCGATTTTGGCGGCAATCGGTCCGCTTTTGAGGCGGCAGTTACTGGCAAGCTCGGTTCCACGGCGGGCAAGCTCGTCTGGGCGACTCCGGACAATGTTCTCAACTCGGCTCCCATCGCCGATGAACTCATCGGCGTCGATTTCAGCGAGCAGAGGAACATGACCGCGTGGTTCCTTCGCAACGGCCAACGGGATAAGCGATGGGACGAACTCGTCGTCACCGCCCTCGTCACGCAGGATCAGGACCCGGCGATCTCCGAATCCTGCTGGGCCGCCGCCGCGGCCAAGGGCTATAAGCCTGACCCGCTGCTCCATTGGTGCGGCATGTTCCTCTCGCTCGCCCGCGCCGACTACGCCGCAGCAGACGCTCATGCCACGGCCTATGGAGAGATCAAGCCTCCCGGCACGGAGAAGGACTTTCCCTTGAGACCCACCGACATCAGCGCGGTGGCCTTTCTAACAGGTGAGATGAAGCGCCTCCTCCCCATGGTGAAGGCCTTCGACGACGTGAGCGAAAAAGAGCCGGGCGCCCGCTATCTGGAACAGCTCGCCTCGAAGTCCCCTCGCCCGGCGGACTCGCCCTCGAAACTCGCGGATCGCATGAAGCACCGGTCCTTTCTCCAGGACGGCACCACCAAGGGCCCGCCCTGGACCGAGGCCACGCCGGACAAGCCGGATAGCTTCAAGGTTTCCGGCTTCCTCGCAAAGGCTGCTGCGGCCTTGGACACGACGACCCATGAATTCATCCCCGAGCGTCTCGAAGCTCCCGTCGATCACTACCGCAGCGGCTGGCTCGTTCCCAGTGATCCCGCCCGCGACGTGGACGTCGAAATCACCTTCCAGATCCGGGCTGGTAAAATAAACGGCAACCAAGCCGCCGGGTTCACCCGCGCCTTCAACTTCGGGTTGTGCAACAACACCAGAAGGCCGGACCTCAACGACTTCGATACCCGCTGCCTGATGATCATGATGGACTACACGAACTCCGGCGCCGCCAACGAACCGGCTTTCGACGTCCATCCCGTTGCTCCTCCAGGCCAACAAACCGACTATCTGGGATGGAACGGTTTCAAACCCGCACAGCGGCAGCTCACAACCACTCCCCTTCCACCCTTTCGTCAGGGTGACAGCTATCACACCCTCCGTGTCGTGAGGGTCGGCGATTGGGCGGAGGCCCTGTTCGATGGCAAACGCATTGCCCTCGCCCCCGTGCCACCGGAACTCACCAACCCCGGCATGTTCCTCCGCATCGTGGGATGCGAGATCACCGCGAAGGCGCTTCGTGCGGATGTTCTCGAGTGAGGCTATTGAGCGAGATCGAACCGCAGCCGCACGAACTTCGAAGGCGCTCCCGGCGGAACCACCACGGTGCGCCTTCCGTTGGCATCGGGCGGGCTGAGTATCAGCCCGGTGGGCGACCAGTTCTTCAGGTCGCCGCTGACCTCGCCACCGTAGATCACATCCTCACGCGCACCCCAGAAGTTCAGGCTCAGACCGCTGCCCGCCTGATAGCTGGGATGCGGCATCGACCCGGCGACATTGCCCGAGGGGTCAAGACCGAGCGCATAGGCCTCTAACAACGAGACGCCCTGCCCTTCAATCATGAGGTCCATGTTGGTGTCGGCTTCGTAGTGGTTGTCCGCCAGCCAGAACGCCGATGGAGTATCGAGCGATGGCTCGTAGGCACGCATCTCCAGAATGCCGCCCGACCAGCCCGCTTGCAGATTCGCCTGCACGCGCAGTGCGGTCGTTTCAACCTCGGCGAAGTTCACGGTATTAAATGCATCCCGCGCAACGCCGTAGCTTCCGGTGATTTGAACCGGCTGCCAGCTGCCCTGCCCATTGAGATAAGACAACGACCACGAGGCCGGCACGCGGCAACCACCATTGCTCACCCGGTCGTCCCACCAATAGATCTCAAACGCATTCAATCGCTTCGCACTCGGGAAAGTGATCTGCGCCCACTCGGCGGTGCCGGTGTGATTCCAATACGTGTGGCGTGAAATACTGCCGTCTCCGGAGGACGCGGGAAGCACGCCATCGTTGATCGCGGTCACCGTGTCGCTCGCAAACGTGTAGGAAGCCGTTGGCACCGGCCACGAAGAACCCGCCAGCATCTCCAGGATCCCGCCGGACCAGCCCGCTTGAAGCTGCGCCACGATGCGGATGCCGCGCGTGTTCACGCTGTCAAAGGTGGCGTAGTTGAAGCGGTCCATCGCGACACCGCGCGGCGAAGCGTTCTGGACCGGCTGCCAGCTTCCTTGGGCATCGAGGTACTGCACCGACCAGGATTGCGGCACACGGCAGTCCCCGGTGACACGGCTTTCATCCCACCAGTAAACGCCCACGCCGGCCACCGGACGCGGCGAGTCATAGGTGATCTGCGCCCATTCGCTGGTGCCCTTGTGATTCCACCACGTCATCCGCGGGACCGAGCCATCGTCCGAATCGACCGGGATGATCCCGTCATTGAGCGCAGCGACGCTGTCACCGGGATTGCAATACGACGCAGCCGCCACGCCTGCATAGACCGGCTGGACGCTGCTGTGGTCATCCGCGATCCATACGTCCATCGACGATGGCTCACGGTTGGCATTCGTGAAAAAGGGAATTGCTTTGATCCGCCCCGGTTCCTTCCGCAGCACCCCACCGCGCTGGCGCACCACCGTGCTCCGTCCGGAAATCGTCATCACTCCGCCGAGCAGGCCCGGCTCGAAGCTGGCTTCAAGCGGATCGCCTCCACCGAGCAAGATCGACTTCGCACCCTCGTTGTTGTCGATGCCCTCGAAGCAATAGACCACCGGCCCGCGCGTGATCGCCACGCGACCGATATCCGCCTTCACCCGCGAATCCGCCTTCACGCGCTTGATCGGCATCGGCAGCGAAAGGTGAATCTTGTCACCGGGACTCCACGTGCGCGTAATCGATGCATACTGGTTCACCGGAGTGACGCTCTGGACCGGGCCGTTGTTGATCGCGACCGTCGGATTCGTCACCCAGCCCGGAATGTGAAGATTCACCGTGAACGCGGACGCCGTAACCGGATTGATCGTAATCTCCACGTCACCGTTCCACGGATACGACGAGGTCTGGGAGACATTCAGATTGAGCGCCGAGGTCTGGATCGTCGCCTGACTGCCGACGTAGAGGTTCACGTAGAGGCCGCTGTCTTTCGTCGCATAAATATAGCCCGGAAGCGCGCCCATCAGCTTCAGGAACATCGGCGGGCAGCAGGGCGTCATGCCAAAGCCCTCCCCCGCCCAGCTCCAGCGCCGGTGCGATCCGGGCGCGGTCAGCGGATTCTCGTAGAAGTAATGTTGCCCATCGAGCGCGATTCCCGAGAGCGCGCCGTTGTAGAGCTCGCGTTCTAACAGGTCTACATAACGCCCGTCACCCGTCGCGAGATTCATCTGGTGACTGAAGAAGCCACCGGTCACCGCAGCGCAGGTCTCGCAATAGCCATCGTTCGGCAACTCATAGTCCTCGCCGAATCCTTCGTGCGCCGCGATCGCGCCCATGCCGCCGGTGAGGTAGCTACGGGCATCGTAAAGATTCTGCCACCAGCGCCGTCCGGTTTCGACATAGCGAGGGTCACGGGTCTCCGAGCCGATCGCCGCCACACCGGATGCCAGAAGGCCGGCGCGCACCGCGTGGCCCACCATCACCTGCTGGCTGAACACCGGCTCCGCATCCTGGTTGTAAGCCCCCTCGCTCACGCGGCCAGCGGTGTAGCCACGCGTTTCGACCCAGAACTTCGCCAGATCCAGATAAGCCTGCTCATTGATCGTCAGACCCACCTGCCCCTTCACCGCAGGATGATCGCGATAGAACTGATAGAGCCGCAAGAATGCCTCCTCGGGCTGCGCGTGTCCCGGAATGTACGCCACCTTCGGCGAAGGGCCCATGATCGTCGTCATGTAGTTGGCCTGCCGCGTCGCGATCTTCAGCAGCTTCACCTTCCCCGTCGCCCGGTAGTAATGAAGGCCAGCCTCCACCAGGCAGCCCGCATTGTAGATGGTGTGCGGGTTGTTGTCATTGAGCGTGTCGCCCGCTGTCGGCGGATTCGCCCACTTGAATCCCACGGGCACATCCGGCCCATGCAACTGCTGCGCGGTATTGATGTAGCCATCGGAGTCTACATTCGCAGCGGCTCCGATACGGTCGATAAAGCCATCGATCCGCGCCTCCAACACCGCATCCGAATGAGCGCGCAGCAAGTCCGCCGCACCGCGGATCGTCTCATAAATCAGCCCGTCCCACCAATTCTCACCACGATGCCCGGTCGTGGCACCGGACGCCACGAGATCGAAGTTCGCGAGGCCGCCGTTTTGCTCGAACTTGTTGAAGACGTCGTTGACCGTGGTGGCACGCCATTGATCGAGCTTCGGCGACCAGAAGGCATCGTTGACCTGCACCTGCTCGATTGGAGTCTCCACCAAGGGCGTCGCGACCGGCGGCAAGGTGTTCGCCGAGATCGAAACCTGATCCACCCACAGGTAGCCGTTGCCGTTGCTGTTCGTCGTCGGCGAGAAATTGCTCACCCGCAGGTAAAGCTGCCGCGTCCCGGCATTCGAAACATCCAGATCCACCGTGGTCAAACCCACCTTCGCCCCCGGCGCGACCTGCATCGCACTCGCCGAACCGGACGACAGCAAGGTCACGCCGGACGCACCATTGATGTCGACGTTCTGCCCCGGAGTGAAGCTGCCGGTGACCGCATAGACCTTCCACGTCACACCCAGATTGCGGAGGTTCGTCGCATCGGCGAATGAGCCGTAGTCGAACGTCACCTTCAACGTCGTCGCCCCGTCCGCCGTGCCGATTGCCTGATACGCCCACGGCTTTCCCGCATTCCCATCCCCCGCCATCGCCAGCGAGAAATTGTAGTCGTCCGGCGTATCGATCCCCTCCAGCCAAGCCTGCTCCCAGAAGTTCGCAGCGTCGTAGTCGTACCACCCGGTGATATCGGTCCGATTGTCCGAAGCCGGCAGACTCTCGAAGTTGCCGTTCGTCAGAGTCAGTCCTCCATGGGCGATCGAACATGCCGCCGCGAAGGCAACAGCCGATGCAACGAGTCCGGAGCGGGTTGAAAAGTTCGTCATTTTGGGTTTACGAGCTGATCTCCCGTAGCCCCGCCTGCAGCCCTGGTAAAGGACCCGCAGCATCGCGGATACCTGATTGTGGTTTCGGCCTCCCCCGCCTCAGTGAGCATCCGGATTCGGCGTCGCAGGCGCAGCCACCTTGCGAAGAAAGGGCACCAGCAGCGCACCCACGGCGAAACAAATGGCAATCACCCAGAAGGCGTCGGCGAAGCTCAAGACCTGCGCTTCCCGGAACGTGAGCGACCACAGCCTCTTGAGCGCAACCGCCTGACCATGCGCGGCGTCGCCGCCGTTCAGCCCCGCAAAACGGGCACCGGTCTGCTGAAGCATTTCCTGCATCGCCACATTGCCCGAATCCAGATGCTCCGCCAACCGCAGGAAGTGGAGGTTTGTCCGGTCGTTGAGGATCGTGCCACAGATGGCGATGCCAATCGCGCCACCGAGGTTGCGCATCATGTTGAAGAGGCCGCTGGCGTATTTCAAACGGTCCGGCGACAAGCTCCCCAAGCCAAGGTTCACGGCAGGAGCCACCGCGAAAACCTGCGGAAAGCCCCGCAACACCTGCGGCCAGAAGAGTTCCGACGAACTCCAATCATGCGTGATAAAAGTGAAGCTCCAAAGTCCCACACCGAAGAGCGCCAGCCCGAACATCATCAGCCAGCGGGTATCGAACTTCCGCGCGAGCACGATATAAAACACCGTGCCAATCAGCGAGGCCGCACCCGTTGAAGCAACCGCGATCCCCACCTGCCAGGCACTGTAGCCGCGAACGTATCCGAGGAAGAGAGGTGTGAGGTAAACCGTCGCGAAGATACCAACGCCGGTGATGAAAGACAGGATACAGCCGAGCAGGAAATTCCGGTTTCCGAAAGCCCTCAGATCCACCACCGGATGCGCGAAGCGTAGGCAGCGAATCACGAACAACACGCCCGTCACCGCCGCGATCACCGCGAAGATCGTGATCGTCTCGTCATCGAACCAGTTCCAGCGCGCGCCCTCTTCCAGAACATACTGGAGGCTCCCCAGGAAGACCGCCATCAGCGCAATCCCGAGGTAATCCGCTTGCTTGAGCAGCGAGAGATCCGGCTTGTCGATCTTCACTAGGAAGGGAACCGAGATCGCAACCGCCGCACCGGGAACGAGATTGATGTAGAAGATCCACCGCCAGTCGAGCGCATCAGTGATCCACCCGCCGATGACAGGACCCAAGGTCGGAGCAATGGAGGCGATGGTGCCAATCACCGCCGCCGAATAAACCCGGCGCGGCCCTTGGAAGTAGTGGAAGGAAGAGGTGAAGACGGTGGGAATCATCGATGCCCCGAGAAATCCCTGCAGCACCCGGAACGCGATCATGCTCTCGATGTTCCAGGCAAGCGCGCAGAGCAGGCTGGTGATGGTGAACCCGGCCGCCGAGATCGTGAAAAGCCAGCGTGTCGAGAACACCCGCGTCAGCCACCCGGACAAGGGAATGGTGATGATCTCGGCGATCAGATACGCGGTCTGGACCCAGCCGATCTGATCCCTCGAAGCGGACAGTCCTCCACCGATATCCTGCAAGGATGAAGCCACGATCTGGATATCCAGCAGCGCCATGAACATGCCCACGCACATGATCACGAAGGGCAGCACGTCCCGCATGCGGAATGGAGTGGAAGCCGGCGCGTTCATGACTCACCTCCGCTTTCACGCGTGTCCACCGTCACCTTCGCCGAGAGTCCGGGCCGAAGCTGGAATGAAGCAGCGTCTTTATCATCCAACTCCACACGCACCGCCAGGCGCTGCACGATCCGCGTGAAATTCCCGGTGGCATTCTCCGGGGGCAACACGCTGAACTGTGCACCAGTCGCCGGAGCGATGCTGGTCACCTTGCCATGGAAGATCCGGCCGGGAGCCGAGTCGATGCGCACGGATGCAGGAGAGCCCACGTGCATCTCCGCGATCTGGCTTTCCTTGAAGTTCGCATCGACCCACAGGCCGTGGGTCGTCACCACCGAAATAAGCCGTGAGCCCGTGCTCGCATACGCACCGACCTGGGCGCTGCGATTTCCCACGATGCCATCCGCCGGTGCACGCAGCTCCGTGTAGCCGAGATTCAGCCGCGCGGATTCACGCTGGGCGATGGCCTGCTGCAGTGCCGCCTCGCCCTGCAGCTTCTGTGTGGCAATGATCGCCAGATAGCGCTGTGCCGCATCCAGCGCCGCACGTGTCTTCACCCCCGCGGCTTCGGCTCGCTTGTAGTCGGCGTCGGCTTGCTGGGAATCCTGCAGCGAAATGGCGCGAGTAGCCAGCAGGCTACGCAACCGGGACTGATCGTCACGACTGCGATTGATCTCCGCATCTGCCGAACTCACATCGGCCTCGGCCTGGGCAATCACGGCTAGATGCTGATGGCGGGAGGCCTCCAGATTCTCCAGCACCGCCTGTTGCACCGCCACCGCGGCATCGGCCTTGGCTAGCGCCGCACGATAGTCACGGTCATCGATCTGGATCAAAAGATCCCCGGTGTGGACCCTCTGATTGTCCTCCACCGCAACGCGCTGGATGAAGCCGGCGACCTCGGGCGCGATCACGATCACATCGCCACCGACATAGGCGTCATCGGTATCCTCCATGAAACGGCCCACTCTCCACCAGTCGTGGGTCCACTTGGAAACACCGACGAGCGTAACGGCAGCGGCAGCGATCAGGAGTGCGCGCTTCGGAGTAAACCGACGACGGGTAGCAGGTGCCGGCGACGGAGACGCTGGATTATTGCCACGAGGCAGGTCACTGATCTCGGGCACGACAGGAAGTGATTTGGCATGCATGGCTTTCAGGTAGCTGAGGTTGTTGCCCGGCTTCCCTTCGCAATCGCGGCTCTCAAGGCGGACACGTGGAGGACCACGGCGAGCGGGACAAAAAGTCCGGGGATGAACATGTAAGGAAAGGTCCCGATCATCAGGTTCGGGACCTCCGCGTGAATCAGGTGAAGAGGTCCGGGAGCAGTCAGAACGGCACGGACCACGACGTTCGCAAGCGCCAGTAATCCGAGCAGATTCCAGATCACAGCGAGCTGTCGTCCCCGTTCCCAGTGGGAGGAAAGCCATGCAACGATCAGTGCCGTGGCTCCCACGTAAATGTCCACGTTCGCACCGGAATACGTCAGCATCCTCGGCACGATCCCGTCGAGCCAGAGCTGGTGAATGAACAACTCGACGATCACCCGGGAACTCTGGAGCGCCATCAAGACTGTGAGCGGCACCGCTACGAGATTACCCCCTAGTGTCCGCACCACGAAGACGGCCAAGAAGAGCAACACCGGAACGAAGAGGAATACCACCCCAGGCAGCTTCATGTCGGTATTCCGGATGACACCAGCATGGCCGATCAAGCCGACGTAGGCCAGCCACGCGGCCAAGGCGACGGTGGCGATGATCGCAAAGCGATTGCTCAAGCTCCGCCAGATCAACCAGCCGGTGACGACCGCCATCGCGGCCACGAACAGAAGGAAGAGAGTCGTTGTCATATCCTCAGAGGTTGGAAGGACCCGTCGTGGCTACCGTCTCGACCACTCCGGTCGAGACGTCGTAAACCATGCCGGTAATGATTACCCCGGCCGGAAGTTGGGGATTTGACTTCAGCGCGGCCACGTCGAGAGCCACGGAGCGATAGGGATCGGTGATCGCCAGCTCATCAAGGCCGCTGGCCTCCACGCCGAAGTGCTTGGCTAGGATCTCAGGCGAGTGGACCAGACAATTGATCCCACAGTCGGTGTGATGCAGCACTATGAGGTTCCAGCCCTCCCCCATCTCGGCACCATTCGATCGGGATACCGTGCGCAGCATGGCCATGGTCTGGAGCGTCGAGGGAAAGATCCGGCCGCCCACATTGCGGATCACGGCCGCCTCTCCGGGAGCCAATCCGAAAAGAGCGCTTGGATCCACACGCGGGTCGACACATCCGATGATCGTCGTCTTCAGCGAAGGCATCATCTTCAGGCCTGCGATGAACCGGCTTGCAGCGAACGCCGAGTTTCTTCGCGTGAGTTCTTCTACTGCATTCATAGTAAGTATTTTTTTGGAGGGATTTGGATTTGAGGGGAATGAGAGGGCCCGCAATGTTGCATATGCAACATCATGGCCGAATAAAAAGCTCAGGCGGGCTTTGCCTTCATCAGGCGCTTCGCCATATCGGCAATCGCCACGACATTGTCGTCGCCAAGCAGGGTCTTGGCCTGCTCCTGCGCCTTCCGCCATGCGGGTGCCACCTTCTTGAGCAGGCTGGTGCCCGCTGCCGTTAGCACCAGCGGCCTGGCCCGCCCGCCGGCGTCACCGGGGACCTCTTTGATCCAACCACCCGAAAGCATGAGCTTCAGATTCCGCGTCAGGGTCGACCGGTCCTGATGATGGCGCCGACCGATCTCAGCCCGGCTCGCAGGCGCCATCCTGGAAATGACGACCAGCAGAGCGAACTGCGGTGAAGTGAGGCCGAACTCTCGAAGCGCCTCATCGTAAATGCCGGTCAGCACCCGGGAGATCAGGCGAGTGCGCATCAGCAGGCAGGTGGACGCGAACTCCGCGACCACTTCGTTGCCTGCCGTCATGTGCCCTTCGCTTTCCATGAGGCCACTAATGATGCATATACAACATTAGGTCAAGCATTTCTTTCCGCACCGGTTTTCCCGAAGCTTCGAGCCATACCACCTGCCCCAATGCCGCGGTAATGATTTCGCCTTCCCCTCTCCCGCCCTCCCGCCCAAAGCTAGCTTATCAATGAAGACCGCCCTTCTTTTCCTCCCTCTCCTCACCAGCTCCCTGCTTGCCCAAGGGGCAGACCAATCCCCCACTGACGCCGACTTCCCCATCCAGGGCGAATACGCCTTCGATGCGAAGGCCATCCAGAAAGGCCCCGGCGTCCAGGTCATCGCCCTCGGTGATGGCAAGTTCGAGGCCGTCTCCTTCAAGCACGGCCTGCCCGGCGCGGGCTGGGAAGGCAAGTGGGCCGCAGTCACCCACAGCGAAGGATCACGCGACGCCTCTGGCACGGTGAAGTTCACCGGCAGCGATCTGACCGGCGAACTCTCCGGCCAAAAGCTTCGCCTCAAGGGTCCCGCCGGAAAGGAACTCGAGCTCACACGCATCGAGCGCCAATCTCCCACCCTTGGTATGAAGCCCCCGAAGGGCGCCACCGTCCTCTTCGGCGATGGCACGAATCTTTTCGACAAGAACAAGGCAACGGAAGACGGCCTCCTCTCCCAAGGCGCGAAGACACAGGAAACCTTCGGCGACTTCATCCTCCACCTCGAATTCCGCCTTCCCTACATGCCGAAGGAGCGCGGCCAGGCCCGCGGCAACAGCGGCCTCTACCTCCAGGGACGCTATGAGATCCAGATACTCGATAGCTTCGGACTCGAAGGAAAGGACAACGAGTGCGCCGGCATCTATCAGACCGCCGCGCCATCGCCGAACATGTGCTTCCCGCCCCTCACCTGGCAGACCTACGACATCGAATTCACTGCCGCGAAGTTCAACAAGGACGAGAAGAAAAGGAAGGCCACCGTCACCGTCCGCCACAATGGCGTCGTCGTTCACAAGAACCTCGAAATCCCCGGCCCCACCGGCGGCGCAATTCTTCCCGACAACAGCGAACCCGGCCCCATCCTCCTGCAAGACCACGGCAACCAAGTCCGCTACCGGAACATCTGGGTGGTGAAAAAGTAAGGCCGCCCAAGCGTCTGCCTCACCACCGCGCCTGGAGTCAGAGCTTCTGCTCTCGGAAGCCCGTGATCGTGGTCATCGGAATAAATTCCGATCCAAGCTCCGATACTGAATCGCCTCCAAGGTATCGTTCGCCCGGATATGCTCCGAACCTGCGAGGTCTGCGAGCGTCCGCGCAACCTTGAGGATGCGATCATGCGCCCGCGCGGAGAAGTTCATCTGCTCCATCGCGTGCTCCATGTAGCCGGCGCTTTCGGCATCAAGCTGGCAATGCTCCTTCACCTGTCGCGCACCCATCGCTGCATTCGTCTGTTGCGGCTTGCCAGCAAAGCGGCGGCGCTGGAGATCGCGGGCCTGCATCACGCGGCTGCGGATCGCCTCCGACTTCTCCCCACTGCTGGCAGCCGAGAGTTCACGGTAGTCCACCAATGGCACCTCAACATGCAGGTCGATGCGATCGAGCAAAGGCCCCGACATCCGCTGGCGATAGCTCTCAATCTGCCGCGGCGAACAGCGGCACTCCCTTTTACTATCTCCATAGTAGCCACAGGGCTAAGGATTCACTTACGGGCGACAGCCAGCATGGCGAACTTAACTCTCTTTGAATGAGTAGCTTGCTGTTCATGCTGAACCGGTATGGCTACTATGGGGACGCAGAAGTTGAACTCCAATTCATGGGCGCCAATAAGATTCCCCTTAGAAGTGCTCCGCCCGATACTCGGTGGACTCGAACTCGACCTCCTATGCCCGCAGCCCCTTGGAGCGGCTTCGTGACTTGTCGCTGGCTTCGAATGAAGCGATTTGGGCTAACAATGCCTCGTAGGGACCTTTGTCTACTCGCTCTTGGAAAATAACGCAGGAGCCCACCCTCCACGCCGAAGCAACAGAGCTTCCCTCCCCTGCCCGAGGGCTCCCCGAGCCTACGAGGACCGTCTGGCTTTTCGTAAAGCCAGCGTGCCAGGAAAGCCCCCAGATGCTTGAAACGAGGCGCTTTCGCCCTCACTCCGTAAAGGACCCTCTTGGGTATATCGAAGCTCCGGGTCTACGGAAAAGCGAGTCGGCGCACGCCAAAGGCGGAGGACGAACCACCTAGTCCACTGGAGCAGGGAACCTCGCGATAAGCCTAGCCGTTGTGCTTTCTGAGCAAGGCGCCTTCTTTGATCGTCGCAGAACCTAAGGCGCTTCTGGCCCTGCAACTCCCTCAGCACACGAACCTCCTCCTGAAGATACTCAATGACGTCCTGCTGCTGCCGGTTGATCCAGCCTGCCAGAGCTATCAGAATGAGAGTTGATCCCCATCGCAGTAGGGTGGCAGTGTGACAGCCCTGGCACAGCCCAGAATCGAGCTGGCATTAGCCGGTTTCAAGCCACTGAAATTAAGTCCATTCCGGAGCAGTCCAGTTTCTGGATGCTACGGCCTCCGATAAAATTCCGTCGTGCACCTCTCTTGGAAGCCCGGGAGGTGATAGCACCTCCGCTAATCTCCAAATGCGCAGGAGGTGGACTTGGATGACCCGGAATCGCATGCAACACACGGCTTGCCGTGATAATGGCTCTCCCTCCCGTGAAATGACAGGGAACAAACTTTGTCCTGTCCGTTCCCCCAAAAAGCTTGGATAAAGGGTGATTCTGCAAAGCCAGAAGCGGGCGCCCCTAGGTGGGCCGATGAACACTGAAAATCAGACGCTGCCAAGGAAGCCGAATTTCTGGAAAATATAGGGCAAGGCCGTTCAGTTCTGGGCTTCCACCGAGGATTCCACACTAAACAGTGTAGGCTTTCAGAAAAATAAACGTTGAGTGAATAAATAGATTTGCGCGAAACCCAGCGCTACACACCTTTACGCAACCCTTAACTTTTAGCATATGAAACTGAGCAAAAAACATGACATACCACCTTGACTCCAATTGAAATTTTTCAAAGCTTATCGGCAAATCATGATCACAAAAATTCATGGCCTCCTCGACAACAAGATAAAGACGCAATGGATTGCCGCAGCCATATTGTGCATCCTGACGGCGTCGTGCAAAGCTCAAGAAACCAAAGAGGAGAAGAAACAGACCGATATCCCGGCGCCGAAATTCGTTACTCGAATAATTGAAGCTCAGCTGGGATTGGATTCTAAATCTCAAAAAAGGACAATAACTCCAAACAAGGGCGTTTTACTTCCGAACCTCACCGGAAATAAGCCACGCCTGCTCGCTGAGTGGATAGTCGATCAGGCGAATACAGCCTACGACTCGGAGCTCAACAAGAGTGGGACTTGGAGTTCACTACAAGGCCTTACAGAAGAGCATGCCGAGCCGGACATAATACACGATGAGGCGAATCACCAGCCTCCGAAGCTTTCCGACGAGGACAAGAAACTTTGGTCCCAGATGGTGGAAGCTGAGGGACTTGTGCAAAAGGCAAAACATGAACTTGAGGCGCTCCCAGATGGGGATTCAAAGCGTCCACTCTTTCAGGCGAGACTGACTTCAGCAAAGGACAAATTAGCAGTGCTGCTTTTAGCCAATCACGATATTGCTCAACTATTTACTAATCGGACGACTAACGAACCGGAAGTTACAACACTCTCCCCCACAAAAGTCGTAGATACTTACCCTCCCGTAAATGAATGGGAAAAAATCAACACTTGGACCTCGATTAAATTTGGAGGAGAAGCCGCACTAGTCGATTTGAAGAACGTTGAAAACACATCCGAAGAATCAGTAGATTCCGTCACTTCAATCTCAATGGAGATTGCTCAAGTCTCACTCACTCGACCGGGATTCTCAATCGAGAAACTGAAAGAGGCTGTGAATTCCCAACCTAACTTCAAGGGTCGATACATTATTTCTGATATCATTATTGCGCGCAATATTAGAATTTTGGTTTCGAACGAGGAGAAGATTAAAGAAGCTCTGAAATCTAACTCAAGCCAACTCGCCATCGATCCTATCGTGGTCAGCGGCCCCTATTCCCCATTCTTTGCAGAAGAAAAAGCCTTCACTCCCTCCTGGGAGGGAGAAACACTCGTAATCAATCCAATTCAAATCATCGCGTTTTTATGTCAAAAAATCAATTGATACAATTCGGCGTCGTGATTCTTGGCACGACGGCAGCCATCTCATCATCATCCGCGCAGGATGCTCAGCAACAAAGAGCAATTGCTTATGTCACAAATGTAAGGAATACGCTCAAAGAAGTCATTGCCGGAGCGGCGGGTACAGGAAAGCAAACAGAATTTCTGCTTAAAATTCCCGGGCTTCCCGTGGACTCCAAAATGGACCTTAGCAATCAAATCAATCGATTGTCGTTCATGAGAATCCTCGACAAGAGACCGCTTGGTGATCTTTCAGGGCAAACATCCGAGGAGTCAATGGCGATGATTTATCGAGAGGTTCTAAACGGCACCGAACCGAAAACTCCGACTGATGAAGACCAGGTCAAAGTGATTAGATCCGAGATACGGGCTATCGATGACAAGCTCGTAGTGCCGGCGGCGGAGGACGAGGAACCAACCAAAGGCGTCCAGCTCAAGTTCATGAAGTACAGCCAGCGCTATCAGGACGCCGTCACAGCTTACAACAAGTCCATAAGAGACAAGCAGACAGGCGAGGGGGAAAAAGGTACTGACGAGAATGCTAAATTTTCTGCCATGCAGATTGCGGAGAGCAATCTCAAGAATGCTAACATGGGGAACAGCACCGAATACTTCGATCTAGTCGGCAAACGCGATCAGCTTCGATTTGAACTGGATAAATTGGATCCGTTCGTATACCGACGTGAGATTTTCAACACATGGCTGGAAGTTCAAGGCCCCCCGCCCGTGCCAAAAACACTCTATTACCCACCACTTGCACAATGGGAAGGTGATTCGGGCTATGTCAAAATCAGTTTTAGCGCCGAAACGCTTAGAAAGCACTCCGGTTCATCCAGTTCTAGCGCCAGTGCTAACGGCGGATTTATGATGTTCAAGGCAAGTGGATCAGGCGGCAATTCACACACATTCTCGGACGAGCAGCTTAACTCTCTATCAATGGAGATGGAAATCAAGCAAGTGGTACTGGATCACATCTGGATGGACGCAACGGTCTTTCGCTCACCAAACTGGAAGTTCAAGAAGGATGGCCCTGGCACGATCGAAGCAGAAAAACAAAGAATCTCCTACGGGAAGCCGGACGAGAATGGTCTGTATCAGGGCCGCCTTCCGCTTTTGCCAGTGGGACTTGTGATTGCTCGGAACATCAAAATCAACGTAAAGATGGACAAGAAGACCGCTGATGAGATAAGCAAGCAGATCAGCGGAGGTGGAGGAGGCAGCTTTCTCGGCTTTAGTTTTGGAGCAAGTGCATCTCACAGTTCAACAGATAAGACGAAATTCGGGGACGCCACCGAAGGTGGCTTCGAAATTAAGGCTCCAACGATTATTGGCTATATCTGCGAAGTTCTTCCAGAATGCCCTACGCCATGATCAAAATTATTCTATGTGCCATTGGGGTGATCGTTCCACTCTTTGGTGACGAAATTGAGAGTCGGGTAACCGACGATCTTAGAAAATATGTTGTTCCAGATGATGGAAAAGGAGGATTCGTTTCACTATTTCCTCTGGCAGTCGAGGCCCCGCGAAGCTTTGATCCGTCAACCTTATTGGGTCTAAGGCAATACTACGACCAAGTCGTGGAGGTATCGGCGAAGTGGAAGCCCAAGGGAGTTTACCTCAGGCTCGGTTTACGTGAGTATATTAGAGATCTTTACGAGGGCGATTACCTCCTCACGCCAGTCGAAACCATGCGCATCACCAATGCGCGTGAAAAAATCTACCGGCAACCTACTGACCTTGAACAATTGAAAGGGATCAGCGGACCGCAGCTCCGGAAGGAGGTTGAACGGCATCTGGCGATGCAGTCGGTTGTTTTAGACAATCTCAGTGGAAAATGGGAGAACTTCGACAAAGGGCTTATTTTTAGCGCTTACGCGGAATTGATTGCCAATGAGGGATCAATCTCCCAAGCCTTGAGCGCTGAACGCGAGATTCTAGAGCTCCGACAAAAGACTAGAAAGCAGGAGTGGGTAGCGCGATTCAATGCTGGATCTGAAACCCCGATATTTTATCCTTCTGCACCTGACTGGACTGGTGTCGGGAGCTGGATAAATGACATTAAGATCTCCGGAGGCGATCCAAAGTCGACATGTCTTCTCGACGTAAAGATAATTACAATCGTCCGCCCTTGGATGCCAGTCGATTTTTATACTGCTGAGTGGGGAAGAATTTCAGCAGGAAGCGAATCTGACTTAATCGCCAAGCAGGCCAAGGAGAAGGGGCTCAGCTTCTTCGAGCACAGGTTCACTGCCATCCCGATCGCGCTTCTTCTCGCTGGCAACAAGAGATTGATAGGGAACTGGACGCCTGATTCTGTTGATCGTCTCCCTGCTGCCATTAAGTCCATTCAAAGCGACCCAATTCTAATCGGTATCATTGCCGTCCCTTCTCCAGGCGGACCTATCTCCAACAATCGAAAATTTAAATTCCTTGAATGAGACTCAATCTCTTTGCCCTGACTTTAGTGACCCTGACGTTTCAACTTGTTTCCTGTTCAACCAGCCGAGAGGAGGGGGCTTGGGATTATCGCTCAGTGCGAATTCCTTATAACCTGCCATTGGATCGCCCGGTGACCGTAGGAATGATGTATGAAGCGAAGGACAACCGGCGGGTACAATTTGGCGATTGCGTGCCTTTGTCTGCGAGTAGGGGCTCGGATGTCTGGAAAAAGGTTTTCGATTCCGAGAGGAGTGACGTTCCATATGAACGCGAGGTGTCTGACCGCGACTCAGTAATGATACTTCGCCATCTAGGTCTCCGGCGTGACACCCTTAAGAAGGTGGGAAACTTAGTCGTGCGAGCATCGGGGCGAAGAGTTGAGGCGATCACGGATAGACTTCTCTTAGAATCCTTACTAAACTCAACAGAATTTCCTCTAGGCGAAATTGAGTCTATTCATGATCGCGTCGAAAGAGGTCAGCTTCTGGAGATAGTTCTCCTCGAAGAGGTCGCCAGCAGCGTGACGTTTGGAATTCATACCAAACACGCTGAGGAGGTCTCGAAAGAGCTTCAAAGTTCTCTCGTGCTCAGAAAGAGATCCCTGGATATCAAATCGTTTAGCTGTGATGTGGAGAACGATCTAGTCAGCGTCCGGCTGCGGGGCGAAATCGTAATCCGAAGACTACTTGGGAAGTTTCAATCAGGAAATTCGCGGGGACTATCAATTATTAGCGCCATTGACGCTAGGGAATAGAAACTCCCCCAAGATGCAGTGAAATTTTATTTTTCGATATGCCAAACCTCGCGAACGGATTCCTGAAGGACGAAATGGATAGTCTTGAAGCCACACCTGCTGAACCCACAACCCGCATCACGATCCTCAATAGCGTGTTCAGAATCGAAGTCATCGAGTCAATTACAACATAGATGCCATGTTAAGATGTCACTTGGGCTTACAACAATATCACGATCGAACTGGATAATGTCTAGTTCTTCATGCTAAGGATGCTCAGCCCTTGAACGAATCTTGCCTCATCACGCCCTCGGACCGCGGCCGTTCTCTGCTCCTAACAGTTCATGCTGCCCATCTCCCTAAAACGAATCCCAGCGGCTAAGGATTGCCTTGCAGGCGACAGCCATCATGGCGAACTTAACTCTCTTTGAATGAGTAGCTTGCTGTTCATGCTGGACCGGTATGGCTACTATGGCGACGCAAAAGCATGAACTCCAATTCATGGGCGCCAATGAGATCCCCCTTAGAAGAGCTGCGCCCGTTACCCGGTGGGCTCGATCTCGATCTCCGATGCCCACAGCCCCTTGGAGCGGCTTCCTGACTTCGTCTGCGACAATCCAATTTCTGGACACTACGCCATGAGGACGAGAGTGCCTATTCCCATTACATGAGCTTGGCAGAGCGGCAGCCGTTGCACAGGCCAGAAGCGAGCAACGCTAGGGGGGCCGATAATACTGAAAATCTGACGATTCGGCGGTAATCGAGTTTCTGGACACTACGGCGTAGGGGCCCACTTGGTTCTTCCAGTGGGAGGGGGGAGTTGTTAGATCCGGGAATGATCCGACTCTTCCTTCCCCTCTCCTTGTGTCTCCTTGTCTGCCAATGTGCTTCCAGCGGAAGCGGCGGGGCGAGTTTCGAAGGCCGCCTGGCGCATCTGAAGGCCGAGCAAGAGTCCGACATGGCGGAACGGGAGGCCGGGACGCTTTCTTATGAGAAGTTCGATGCCCGGAATAAAGGACGGCTGCGCGAGCTCAACCGGATGGATGCGGAGCTGAAGCAGCAGGACCGCGAGGCGGCGTATCTGGCAAGTCACGGGAGCAGCTCCGGCTACGAGGCGCCGAGCTATGTGAGCCGGTCCAGGTCGCGCGGACCCTCGACGGTTTACGAGAGCGACTACAGCTACGGAAAGACGCTGGGGGGAACCTACCAGGCGACGAATCGCCATACCGGAGCGACGACATCGGTCGAGCGTCCGCTGGGCGGTGGCTACCGGACCAGCAGCAGCTCGGGATCCTCGGTGGACTGGAACCAGAACCTGGGCGGCGGCTACACGGGCCGCGACAGCGGGGGCGGAAGCTGGAGCACAGGCCAGAACTTGGGCGGACAACGGACAGTGACCGGGAGCAACGGGCGGACCTATACGCGCGAGCAGACGCTGGGCGGGGGCTACAAGTGGACGTCGGATTGAACGGGCGGGAAATGGGCCTCGACATGCGGCTTCCCGGTAGAAGTAGAACAGCAGGCCTACTAGCCGTTCCCGACATTTCAACTCTCCCGCCTCTCCGGGAACGAAGCTCATCTCGATGAGTTTGTTGTCCAACCCTTGGTGATTCCGCTCTTCGTGATAGTGGATGCAGAACTCGTCAACCGCCCGCTCCAGCGATCGTTACCCCACCCTCCACGCCGAAGCGACAGTGCTTCCCTCCCCTGCCCAAGGGCTCCCGGAGCCTACGAGGACCGCCTGGCTTTTCGTAAAGCCAGCGTG
>NZ_JBBUKT010000020.1 GCF_038066715.1 Luteolibacter sp. Y139
TGCTTGGCTTCACCTTGCTTGGCTTCACCTTGCTTGGCTTCACCTTGCTTGGCTTCACCTTGCTTGGCTTCACCTTGCTTGGCTTCACCTTGCTTCGGCTCAGCCACAGCCTCCCTCATGGCCTCCGCAGCTTCTTTGGCAGCCTCGGCTGCGGCCTTGTCTTCCCCCTTCGAAAGAGCCTCCTTCGCCTGCTCGGTGGCAGCGACCGCTTCCGGCAACTGATCCGCCGCTTCGCTGCGCTGCTGGCGCGCCTCCGCCAATTGCTCCGCAGTCTTCTCCGCAATCTTCGCCTGCTCCTTCTGCAAGGCCTCGCGAATTCCTTCGGGTGAACTCACCGGCGTCTGCTTCGACTTCTCCTCCAAACCCTTCTGCGACTCACTCAGCGCCTTCGCTTCTTCCGCAAGCTTCTTCGCCTCCTCCGCCTGCGCCTCTAACACCTCGGCCCGCGCCTGCGGCTGCTCGCGCAATTGTTGCCGTAACTGCTCCTCCACCCCGCGCTGGCGATCCTGCCACTGCTGGTCCATCGGCGCCTGCTGCTGCGCGGTCGCCTGCTTCTCAGCCTGCCGCGCCAGCTCGCGCTGCTGCTGGGCCAGTTCTTGAAAGCGAGCCAGCTCCTCCACCTTCCGCCGATCGCGATCCATCGCTTCGCGCGCCTTCTCGAGATTCTTCACCGCGGCCTCCGCCTGCTCGCGGGCGTTGTCGAGCTTCTCCTCACGCCGCTGCTGCCCATCCTGCAAAGGCGCACTCTCCAGCTCCTGCCGCGCCTGCGCCAGTTGCTCCGATGCCTTGCGTACTTCGTCCGCCTTCGTCGCATGCACGCTCTCCTGCATCTGCTCCGCCAGCTTCTGCAAATCCTCCTGCGCCTTGGCCAAGCGATCGCGGGCTTCCTCGAAATGCTTCACCGCATCCTTGCTCAGCTCATCCTTCTGCATCTCGCCGCGATGCCAATCCATCCGCTCCCGGGCTTCGCGCGCCTCGCGCATCGCCGTCTCGATCGTCTCGCGTGCGCCATCATGCTCCGCCCGCAATTCCTGCCGCGCCAGCGACTCGGCATTCTGGTCGATCTTAATGAGAAGCCACTCGGAATTCCCCACGCCCGGCCCCTCAAGCTCAGCAGGCCGCGCATCCACCGCCCTCACCCTCAGACGCAGTTCATTCGCTCCCGGCCAGGCTTCTAACAACTCACCCACCGCCATCTCGCTCTCGCCGCGATAACGCGCGGGCTTCGCCGGGCCACCAAGCTTCTCCGGCAAGCTTCGCTCCAAACGCCGCGGCTCCTGGTCATTCGTCTTCACTTCCAGCTGCAGCGCCGCCACGCCGAAATCCTCCGTCACCTCATAGCGCAGACCGAGCACCTCATCCGGCCGCACCCGCAATTCGGTGGCCACGGGGCTCAGCCAGCGCACCGCAGGAGAAAGATCCTCCAGCACCCGCACCGGAAACCGCAGCGCTTCCACTTCACGGCCCAGCCGATGCTTCAATTTCAGCACCGCTTCGCCCGAACCTTCCTTGTTCAAGTTCCAAGCCAACTCGACGCGCCCCCCGGAAGCCGACTTCTCCACCGTCCCGTCCGCGATCCGCTTGCCATCGATCTCCAGCCACGCAGCCTCCACCGCTGTGTTCAGTGCGCCGCTCAGATCCACCTTCGTCCCGCGCACCGCCTCGATCCCACGACCCAGCGGCTCCTCCTTCGGCAATAATCCCGTATACTCCGGAAAGCTCAGCTTCACCCGCGGCTCCGGCAACGTTGGAGACGGCCACACGGTCACGTCGTAGCCGTCGCTTTCGCCGCGACCGGCGCGGGCCTTGTAGTGAAAACCTTCACGCACCGGGTCCAGGCGATAGCTCCACGCATCTCCCGCCGGCAGCATCGGCTGGACGATCTCATTGCCTGCCGGAGTGGTCATCACCACCTCCAGGTCCTTGGCTGGACCATCATATTTGATCGCGATCTCCAGCGCATCGCCTTCCAGCAATTCCACATTGCCCGGCTTCACGGAAAACTTCAGGGCCCCTGCATTCCCCAGCGTACTGAAGGGCGCCACCGCCCGCACCGCAAGCCGCACCGCCTCCTTCGGCCACACCACAAAGAGCAGCAAAAGTAGCGCCGCAAACGCGATCGCAGGACGCGCCCACTTCTTCGCCGCACCCACCGCCTTCAACTCCGCCCGCGCATCCACCTTGCCCACATCATCACCCGCCGCCTTCGCAAGCTCCTCTAACAGACTCTCCGAAACCCCGCCATGACCGCCGCCCAATTCCAGCACCGTGCTCATGCGCTCCTCGATCTCCGGATGCCGTCCCTCGATCCACCGCGCCACTTGCACCAGCCCGATCTTCCGCAGCAATGGCCTCAGTCCAATTGCCGCCGCTGCCAAAGTCCCGAGCACCCACACCCCGAACATCGCCCAGCGCGCAGCCTGGGGCAGCGGTGCGAGGAAATGATCCAGCGCCATCATCACCAGCAAGCCTCCGAGCATCACGGTTGCGATCACCAGCCCACCGCGCGTCCATTGCGCACGCCGGATGCTCGACCGCACTGCTTCCAGCCGTTGTCCGATTTCCTGTCTCGCTTTCTCCGTGCTCATGACATGGCTCCTTTCATCGCATCACGGCAGCCCACCTCCACGGCGGACCACCCATTCGGCTGCCAGAAGCAGGGCGAACAGGCCCAGCACCAGCGCATTGTCCCATAGCGGCGTCTCGCGCAGTTCCTTGCGCGCATCGCCTTCCTTCAAAAACAATCCTGTTAGATCCCCGGCATGCTCCGCATCCACGACCTTGCCACCGGAAAGCTGGGCCACCGTATCTAACAATGGCCGGTTCAAGGTCGTCTCCGCCAGCTCCACCGGCCCGCGCGACCCTACCACCCGGAAGCCCGCCGTCACGGCGGCGCTGCCATCCTCCGCGGAAAGCCGGTCCGCCTCCTTGCCACGCAGCCGCACCTCATAGCGTCCTGGCTTGGCCAACGGCGCGAGTTCGGCTTCATGGAGGCCATTGGACCCTGCGACCGGGCTCAACGGCACGCTCGATATCACTTCCCCGTTCTGCACCAGCTCGGCCTTCAAACTCTCATCCGTCACAGGATTCAAATCCGCATCGCGCAGACGGGCCGTCACCTTGATCCGGTCATCCGCGGTATAAGTAAGTTGGTCCGTCCCCAGCCGCACCCGCGAACCCCCGGCACGCAGCACCGGCCCCGCACCCCACCTCACCATGTTGCCCCAGAAGCGGTGGTGATACAAATCCCCCGCCCCCTCGCGCAGCCGCCACGTCCGGTCTGTTAGAAGCAGCGCCACCTTGCCCTTGCCCGTCTGCCGCGTGACCAGAAGCGCCGAGGCTGCCTCCTTCTCACGCCGCTTTGCCAGCGCATCCAAAGCTGCATTCAGCCCCTCGCCGCCACCAATCTCCTCGCCTTGGTTGTCGCCATTCGCGGTCAGCAAGACCTCCGCACCCTCCTTCAAGCCATGGATCGGCTGCCGCCACGAGATCGCCGGAAAGCCGGCCCACACCGCACCATTCGCCGCCTCCCCCGTCGCTTGTTGGACCAAGGGGTGCCCCCGCCCTTCCGCGGTCAAGGCAAAGCGGAATGGCTCTCCACCCGTCGAATAGAACGTACGATGCCTCTCGTAGGTCTCCACCGGCACCAGGTCGCGCCCCGTTTCCGAAACAATCCCATGCGGCATATACTGCGGCCCCGCGATCATCACCAGCAGGGCCGCCCGCTCCTTGACGCAGTCGGAAAGGATCTTCCAGTCGCGTTCATCCAGCGCATCCGGCGGGATGTCACCCAGGATGATCACGTCGAACTTCCGCCATTCCGCCTCGTCCTTCGGCAAGCGCGTCGCCTGGGCATCTCCGAAAGGCCGCGTGGCCGAAGCCGGAATCAGGGCATCGCTCTGCCCCTCGATCTTGTCCGGGTGAAGCAGCACGTACTGCAGCTGCACCGACTTGTCGCGGCCGTAGAAAAGATTGCGCAGGTAGCGGAATTCCCAGCGAGGAGAACCCTCCACGATCAGCACATTCGTCCGAGCATCGGTGATCGAAGTCTCGAACTCCCACGCATTGTTATCCGCGAACCGCTCGCCCTCCAGGCTGGCGATCTCAATTCGAAAGCCACCCACCCCGCCCTCCTTCGGCACCGTCGTGAAACGCACCTCTTCCCGATGATGATCCTGCGGGATGGAAATCTCGCGCGCCTCGATCTCCTCGTTGCCGCGCATCAGCTTCACCTTCGCCTGCTTGCCCTTGTAGCCGTCGAATTTCAGCATCGCCGTCACCCGCATCTTGTCGCCGAGGTGGATCGCCTCCGGCGCCTTCACTTCCAGAACGGACGCATCGCGCGGCGGCTCGGCGCTGCCCGTTGCCACCACGCCCACCGGCGCATCCAGGATGCCAAAGCGCCGCGCCACATCCTCCACCCGGCTCGGGCGATTGTGGCGGCCATCGCTCACCATGATCACTCCCGCCAGATCATCCGGTGGCACCTGCTCCAAGACTGTCCCGAGCGCCGCAGCCAAATCCGTCGCATCGCCCCACCCCTCAGCCTCGCCTTCCCCAGCCTCCCTCACACTTCGCGCCGCACGCACCGTGCGGACCTTCATCGACTCGGAAAGCTTCTTCACCAGCCCAGCCTGCTCCAGACCTCGCTCGCCAAGCTCCAGCCGGGTCGCCGCCGCTCCATCGTCCTTCAGATGCATCGACGCCGAGTCATCCAGCACCACCACCACTTCGCGATTCCGCGCTCGT
Source organism: Luteolibacter sp. Y139 (assembly GCF_038066715.1). Classification (NCBI taxonomy): domain Bacteria; kingdom Pseudomonadati; phylum Verrucomicrobiota; class Verrucomicrobiia; order Verrucomicrobiales; family Verrucomicrobiaceae; genus Neoluteolibacter; species Neoluteolibacter soli. The sequence goes on from NZ_JBBUKT010000020.1 coordinate 4,750, forward strand.
TCGACCATCCGCACCCACACCGGCTCCACGAGGATCCACCCCAGCACCGCCAGTGCCATCAGGCGCAGGGCCACCACCGCACGCCCGCGCTGCGGCGTCACCGCACCCACTTCGTAGCGATACAGCCAGAGTATCCCTTCCGCCGCCGCCGCTCCCACCAGCGCCACCGCCCACAACGGCCACTCCGGCGACAAGCGCACGAGCTTCCCCACGCCGCGGAGCAGCCCCCACAGCCCCAGAAAAATGATCGGAAATCGGACCAGCACCTTCATGCCAAGCCCCGCTCTCCCCGAATTTGCACCACAATCGACATTCCCGTCCTCAACGACCGGGAAACGTTAGCTATTTCAACGAAGTCTGTCGTGAAATTTTATGCACATTCAAACCCCGCTCCGCAGGATCTCCAGCGGCGGGTGATGACAAACACCACGGCTCAGGGCCAAACCTCCGATCACCGAGATCCCCGTCGCCGCCGCAAACGCTCCCGCCACCACTGTAAGGTCCGGCCACGGCGATCCCTGGAACACGAACTTCGCCAGCGCCGCATTCCCCGCCACGGCAAGCACCACCCCGGTCAACGCCGACAACACCCCCAGCGCGGCATACTCGATCACCAGGATCGTCCGCACCTGCTTCGCCGAAGCACCGAGCGTCCGCAGCAGCACGCTTTCCCGCAACCGCACGTCACGTCCATTGAGCAACGTGCCAATCACGATCGGCAATCCCGCCAGCACCGTGAATCCAGCCAGCACCGAAATGACCGTCGAGATCTTGGTGACAATATCCCGCACCGTTTCGAGCACCAGCGTCAGGTCGATGGCCGTGACGTTTCCAAACTCGGCGATCAAGGCTCGCTGCAACTCCCCGGAAGCCGCCGGCGTCGGCGTCCTCGTGGTTACCACATGGAAACCCGGCGCGTCCTCCAGCACACCCGGCGGAAAGACCATGAAGAAGTTCAGGTTGAAGCGACTCCAGTCCACCTTGCGCAAGCTCGTGACCTTCGCCTTCACCGTCACTCCCTGCACATCCAGCGTAAGCTCATCCCCCACCTTCACCTTCATGTCCTTGGCGATCTGCTCCTCAAGCGAAAGCGGCACCGGTTGATTCTTATCAGGCACCGACGCCTCCCACTTCCCTGCCACCAGCGTTTCCGTGGCGTTCATTTCCGCACGATAGGTCGAGCGGAACTCACGTCGCGCAATCCAGCGCGGGATGTTGGGCACATCGCGCACCGCCACGCCGCGAATCGACTCGATGCGCATGGTCACCATCGGCGCGCTCTCCAGCACTGGCATCCCCTGCTTCTCCACGGTCTTCCGCACCCCATCGAGCTGATCCGGCTGCACGTCGATCAGGTAAAGGTTCGGACTATTGGCATTCTGGGTAACATTCAGCCGCTGGCGGATCAGACTTCCGACAAGCAAAACCGTCACTAACAGGAACGTCCCCAGTCCCAGCGAAAGCAGGAACAGCAAAGTCTGGTTGCGAGGCCGGTGGAGATTGGAAAGGCCCTGCCGCAACAGGTACGGCCAGCGCGAATTCACCGCACGACGTGTGACCACTATCAAGAGCTTGGCCACGCCAACCAGCACCCCGAACGCAATGGCCAAACCACCCACCAGCGACAGCGCGCGCTTCCACTCCGGATCATTGGTCAAGGCAAGCAATACCAGCAGCCCGACCAATAGCGCATACACCGGCAACGCCCGCAGCGTGTTCCCTTCCAAAGTCGCCCCACCTCTCAAAGTCGCCGCCGGCGAAATGCGTCGGATCTTCAACAGCGGCAGCAGCGCAAACCCACAGCACACTGCAAAGCCCGCCGCGGTCGTCTTCGCGACCACCGCCCACTCCGGCGCAGGCTCCACCGAAATCGGCAACTGCCCTTGGAACGCGGCAAGCGTTCCCATCTGCAAGGCGATCCCTAACACGGCCCCCACGATCGCCCCTAACAGACCGAGAGCCGCGGCCTGCACGAAGTAGATCCCGAACGCCACCTGCCCCGGACACCCGAGGCATCGCAAGATTGCCACCGTCGGCACCCGCCTTACCACATGCGCATGCACCGCACCCGCCACACCGATCGCTCCGAGCACCAGCGCCGCCAGCGCCAGGATGCCCAGGAACCGCTGGAAATTCTCCAGCGCATCACCCAGATTTTCACGTCGATCGGCCGGCGTCTCTAACCTCCAGGCGTTGTCAGGAAAGTCATCCCGCACCTTGTCCTTCAAGCTCGCCGGCGCATCGGGAATCGCCAGATGCACCTGATGCATCGCCATGCTGTTCTTCGATAGCAGCCCGCTGCGCTCCACATCCCCCAACCTCACATAAGCCTCCGGCGCAAAACCGCTGAAACGGCTGCTCTTCGGCGCACCCTTCGTCACCGAACCGAGAATCGGCAGCTTCACGCCACCAAGCTCGACCTCATCACCGACCTTGGCGCTGAACTGATCTAACAAAGCTGGCTCTAACAAAATCCCCGGACCCTCCTTCAGCTTCTGCCAGCCATCCGCCGGCTTCGTCTCGACCTGCCCGTAGTAAGGATACCCACCCTCGATTCCCCGCACCTGCACCATCCGCGCACCACCTCCGGGGAGGAACTTCAGCATCGAAGGGAAAGTCGTCTCGCGACTGATCTCCCTCGCCATTCCTTTCAAGCGCGCTAGATCCTTCTCCGATAGCGGCTGGCGCGTCGAAACCTGCAAGTCCGAGCCCAGCAAGGCCTTCGCCTGCGTCTCGATCCCCGTCTGCACGCTCTCCTTCAGCGAATGGATCGCGACGAGGGCCGCAATCCCCGACACGATCGCCAGCGAAAAGATCAGCAGCCGTCCGCGCTGCGAGCGGCTGTCCCGCCATGCCATCCGCCACGTCCATGGATGAAAAAGCGCGGCGAGGAAGAATCTTGGAAGGGAACGGTCACCGGAACTCATGCGCGTGTAGTCAGCAAATCCAGCGGCACCTTGACATCCGGCACGGATTTGACAAACGGGAGCTTTGCTCAGGAACTCCTTTGCTTCGATTTCCCTGAATTCGTCCCGTCAAACCAAGCTACGGCGGTCATTTGCCAATCGCTCCTTGCGCCACGGCATACCTCTCTCCATGGTCTCATCGAATCATCTCTTGATTCCTATGCTATGGAACCGCTCATCATCCTTTCGAATCTGGGTCGGGTGCGTGCCCTGACCTTCCGCGCGGCGGGCGACGACCCGCGGCAGCATGCTCACCTCAGCGAAATCCCGGGCAGCCGGGTGGAACTGCGACCGCAATCCGTGACCAAAGTGGTAACCGACCAAGCCGGGCGTTCTCCGCAAAGCGGCCCTGTTGGAGTCGCCTCTGGCATGTCCTTCGGAGAAGCGCACGGGCTGGAGACCGAACTGGAACGCCAGGCCTTGGCGAGAATCGCCATGGAAATCGGCGACCGCGTCAAGGCGGAGGGAAATCCCCGCTGGCATCTCGTCGCACCCGTCACGATCCTGTCCGCCCTTCAAAAGGCACTCCCTGCTTCGGCCCGGAAATCCTTGGCAGGAACCACGGCTGGCGACCTCACGAAGCTCCCTGTCGCAAAGCTGGAGACCCAGCTCCTTCACAATGGCGCCATGAGGTGATCTCCCCTCGGGGAATCCTTTCGAATCCGCCCTGTGCCCGGTGGGTGCATTGACACACCGGCACAGGCGCGGCTTCATCCGGCCCATGCCCGAGCGCTTCACCGGTGGTTTCGTCCAGACCAATGGCTATTTGATCGAAACCCCCGATGGCTCGCACCTCTTGGTCGACGCACCCGCGGGATCGGCCGCTTGGCTGAAGGCAAAGGGTATCGTCCCGACAGCCCTTCTACTGACCCACCAGCACTACGATCACGTCGAGGACGCCGCCGCCGTGGCCGCCATGGGGGTTCGGGTCTTCGCCCACGCGGCCTACTCCACGGACCTGACCTTGGAGGAAATGATGCGCAGCTACGGGATGCCCGTTCACGTCGAGCCCTACGCCGTCGACGAGTTGCTGGAAGGCCGCACCTCACTGGAAATCAACGGACTCCGCCTGGAATTGGCCCACGTCCCCGGCCACTCTCCGGACAGCGTGACCTTCTTCATCCGGGAGAGCGGCGAACTCTTCTCCGGCGACACCCTGTTCGAGGGCTCGATCGGCCGGCCCGACCTCCCCGGCGGCGATGGCCCCCTGCTCATCGACGGCATCCGCGAAAAGCTTTTCGTCCTCCCGGAAAACACGCAGGTGTTCCCCGGCCACGGCCCGACGACCACGATCGGCGCGGAACGTGCTGGAAATCCCTACTGCGGCGATTGATCGGCACGAACAGCCCGCCGGGCGGCGTTATCATCCCGGAGAAATCCGCTGGAAATCCGGGGCTGTCCCTGCGAGTTTCGCAAAGCTGATGAATCAACCGACGTTTAACGCCTGATACGATGGCCCATGATCCCAAAACGCCGGTAGAAACTCCCATGCCGGAGTCGTTGCGCCGGCAGCTCGAGCAGTTTCGCCGGCAGCTCTGGCGGAACAAGATCGCGGAGGCACTGCTGGCGGGATTATTCGGCCTGGTTGCTTCATTCCTGGTGGTCTTCGCCCTCGATCGGGTCTGGCAGACCCCGGGGCCGGTGCGGCTCGGGATCTTGCTCGGCGGCACCTCCTTGGCGGCGATTTTCGCCCCCCTCTGGCTGCACCGCTGGGTCTGGAAGCACCGCCGCGAAAATCAGCTGGCCCGGCTGATCGCGAAAAAATACCCCGGACTGGGCGACCGCCTGCTCGGCGTGGTCGAGCTGCAAGGCCAGCACGAGAATTCCGACACCCTCTCCCCCCGCCTGCGTGCCGCTGCCATGGAGCGCGTGGCCGAAGAGGCCGAACGCCGGAAACTCGACGGAGCCTTGCCATCCTCGCGGAGCAAGACCTGGGGCTTCGCCGCCATGGCCGTCATCGCACTGGCGGTCGGCGGATTCATGCTCGCACCGAAGGCGGGCTGGAGCTCGCTGAAGCGCTGGCTGATGCCCCTTTCCTCCTCGCCCCGCTACACCTTCACCGCGCTCGAAAACGTGCCCGCCGAGCTGACGATCCCGCAGGGCGAGGCATTCCGGCTGAGCCTGCAACTCGCCGGCGATTCGGAGTGGACTCCGGAAAGCGGCACCGCTCGCTACGGACGGCAGGACCCGGTGACCACCACCCGTCAGGATAGGAGCTACCATTTCGATTTCCCCGCCCAGCAGGACCCCGGCCTCATCAAGGTCGAGATCGGCGATGCGAAGCACTCGATCAAGGTGATCCCCACCCTGCGCCCCGCGATCCGCAAGGTCTTCGCCAATGTCACCTACCCGGATTACCTCCAGCTTCCGGGCAAGGAAGTCGACTTGGGTTCCGGCGTGCTGACCGCCGTGCAGGGCAGCAAGGTCAGCGTCACCACCGACGCCACTCGCGACTTGAAGTCGGCGACGTATGGTCCCCTCACCCATGAGAAAGCGACCGTCGCCGAAGGCGGAGCAATGACCGTGAACGGGACCTCCGCGCAAACCCCGCCGCTGGAAATTGCCACCGAGGGATTCACCGTGCCGATCGGTTGGACGGACGTCCTCGGCCTCGACGGCCAGGCCGGCTTTGAAGTCCGCATCGACGCACAGCCTGACGAAGCACCCGCCATCTACATCCAGGGCATCCCCCGCCAGCACGTGATGCTGCCGGAGGAAACCGTCGATTTCCAAGTGCTCTCCGAGGACGACTTCGGCATCCGCCGCATCGGCCTCGAGTGGCGTGGCGAGTTCACTCGCGCCACCGATGAAACCCCAGCCTCCGGCGAGATGAAGCTGGTGGATGGCAGCCCCACCAGCGACCGCCTTTCCGGCGATGCCGCGTTCTCCCCGGCCACCCATAATATCGTGCCGCAGAAGCTGACGCTGCGGGCTTGGTCGGAAGACTATCTGCCGGGCCGGGCGCGCACTTACTCGGAGCCGGTCACCTTGTTCGTGCTGACCTTGGACGAGCACGCCCAGATGCTGAAGACCCAGTTCGACCGGAACATCGGCGAGCTGGAAGATCTCGCACGCCGGGAACGCGATCTTTTCGAAGAGAACCAGCGCCTGGAGAAACTGGAGGATCCCAAGCTCCAGGAAGACGCCAACAAAAAGCGCCTCGAAGCTCAGCAGGAAGGCGAACGCCAGCAGACCGAGCGGATGAAGGATCTGGCGGATAAGATGGACAAGCTTTTCAAGGACAGCGCCCGCAACAAGAGCATCGACAAGGAGACGATGAAGAAGATGGCGGATGCCATGAAGTCCATGAAGGACCTCGCCCAGAAGGAGATGCCGGAGGTGGAGAAGAAGCTCGGCGACGCACAGGACCAGAAGAATTCGGAAAAGAAGGCCAAGGAGGACGTCGAAAAGGCCGTCGAGGAGCAGAAGGACGTCCTCAAGAAAATGCAGGACGCCGTCGACAAGGCCAACGACGCCAACGAGCGCTTTGAGGCCAGCACCTTCATCAATCGCCTGAAGAAAGCCGCCTCGGAGGAAACGGGGGTCGCCACCACGGTGATCGAGCAGTCCTACTACGAGCGCACCGCCGGCCAGCGGGTCAGCGAGCTGGATCCCGCCGACTCGGGCAAGCTCATGGAGGTGGTTCGCCAGCAATCGAACACCACCTCGGACGTGCGCTGGATTCAGGAAGACCTCGGCCATTTCCAAGCGCGGACCAACAAGGAAACCTATCGCAAGGTGCTGGACGCGATGATGGAGGCTCGCATCGACATGCAGCTTGAAGACGTCCGTCGCGTGCTGGAAACGAACCAGGGCTCGCTCGCCTGGGAAGGTGCCAGCAAGGCCGCAGCCAAGCTCACCGAGTGGGCGAAACTTCTCGAAGGCGAGAAGGATGACGACGGCGGCGGTGGTGGCGGCGGTGGTGGAGGCGAAGACGCCGATGAAGATTTCGAGTTCATACTGCGCATGATGAAAATGATCCAGCAGGAGCAGGACATCCGGGCCCGCACCCGGTCCCTGGAAACCCTGCGCCGCTCTTACGAAGGCCAACCCGCCAATCCATGACATGAAAGCCATCACCCTGTTTCTCGCTCTGCCCGTGCTCGCATTCGCTGAAGAGCCCGAGGCCGATGTCGGCGCCAAGATGGCCGAGCATCAGGAAGGCTCCACCAAGCTTTCCGAACGCCAGGACGAACTCGCTGCGGACGTCCAGCAGCTCGTCATCGAGCAAACCAACCCCAAGGTGATCGAGTTGTTAGAGAAGGTCGAGGATGCCATGGACGAGGCGTCCGGATTCTTGCTCGACCGCAATACCGGCGGCGAAACCATCGCTGCCGAAACCGACGTGATCGAACGCATCCACGACGCCGCCAAGGAGAAACAGAAGTCCGGCGGCCAAGGTGAAGCCAGCGGGGCCATGATGGAGATGATGGAGGAAATGATGGGCAAGGGAAAGCCACAGGAAAAACCCGGTGATCAGCCAGGCCAGAAGCCCGGCGACCAGGGAGGCGAAGGCATGACCGGCGACTCCCAAAGCGCGAACTCGAAAGACGGCGGAACATCCGGAACCAAGTTCGAGGAACGTCGCGTTCCCAAGGCCTCGGGAAAAGCGGGAGAAGGAATCCCGCGCGAGTTCCAGGACGCGCTCGATGCCTACAACCGTGACGCCGAGAAACTCGCGAAATGAGATCTATCCTCTCCCTCCTTCTCTTCGCCACCGCCTTGCCACTGGCAGCGCAGGATCTGCCGCGCCGTCCCGATGATCCGATCCCGCCCCAGGTGGACGCGATGTATGAGCGCGGCCTCGCCTACCTCGGAAAAACCCAGAACGCCCGCGGCTCGTGGGACGATAGCATGGGCGGCGAACCCGGTGTCGTGGCACTCTGCGTGGTCTCCTTCCTCGCCCACGGCGAGGACCCGAATCACGGCCCCTACGCGAAGAATATTTCCAAGGGCATCGACTACCTGCTCTCACAGCAGAATTCGACCAACGGCTACATCGGGAACAGCATGTACAACCATGGCTTCTCGACGCTCGCGCTCGCCGAAGCCTACGGCTGCGTCGACAACCCGAAGATCGCCCCCGCCCTGCAGAAATGCGTGGAGCTGATCCTCAGCGCCCAGAAGCGCAACAACTCGAAGGCCTGGCGCTACACCCCGGACAGCACCGATGCCGACACCACCGTCTCCGGTTGCCAGCTCGTCGCTCTCTACGCCGCGCGAAACGCCGGCCTGCCGGTGCCGGACGATGCGTTGAAAAACGGCCTCGCCTACATGGCACGCTGCCGCGGCAGTGACGGTGGCTACGGCTACACCTCCGCCGGCGGACCGAAGCCCACGCTCACCGCGATCGGCGTGCTCTGCCTCTCGCTTGCGAAGGACAAGGAAGGCAAGGGCTACCAGGCCTCCGTCGAATACCTTCGTAAAAACCTCAACTTCCGCGATCGGCACTATCCATATTACTTTGAGTATTACATGTCGCAGGCGCTCTTCCATGCCGAGCCGGATACTTGGAACGACTGGAACGCCCGCAACATCCGCTACCTCGCCACCATTCAGTCGAGGGATGGCTCGTGGCCGGGAAACAAGGGCCAGTCCTTCAACACCGCCGGAGCCCTCCTGTCGCTCGCTCTAAACTATCGGTTCCTGCCGATCTACGAAAAATGATCCGACCGCTCGCCATCGCCATCCTGCTCGCCGCACCACTGGCCGCCGATGAAGCCAAGTCCGCCACGGACCTGCTGCGCTTCGCCAACGGCAACCAGATCGACGGTCGGTTCGCTGGCATGGACTCGACCGGTGTCATCACGTGGACGCGGCCGGATGTAGCGACGCCAATGCCTTTCCAGCGCGACAAGATCCGCCAGATCGTGCTGCGGAATGCCCACCCGCTGTCCGCGATGGCGGACCCGTGCCACGTCACCCTCGTCAATGGCGACCGCATCCCGGGAAAGGTCGTCGCGACCGACGCCGATAACGTGACCATTGAAACCACCGCGGCCGGCACCATGACGCTGCCCCGCGACGCGGTCTCGGTGATCGCTCCCAATCCCTTCGGCGGTCGCCTCCTCTATGCCGGGCCTTTCGATGACAAGGGCTGGAACATCGTGCGCTCCGAGACTCCCGCTCCGGAACCGGATCCCTTCGCGGGAAATATCCGCGCACCGCTGACCCTCAAGCAGGACGAAGGCGACTCCGACAAGCCGGCGTGGGTCCATACCGGCGCCTCGTGGTATTCGCGCGGCGGCGGCACGGATGCGATCACGCTGGATGCCGGCCTGCCGGATCGCGCGCTGATCCGCTTCAAGCTCGCCTGGCGCAGCCGCCCGAGCATTTCGGTGGCATTCCACTCCGATCTCCAGCACCCCGAAGTGAAGGAAAAGAAGGGAGACGCGGAAGCAGAGCAGCCGCGGCTGAACTTCGGCAGCATGCAAAACCTCGCCCGGCTCTTCGGCACCGGCTACGTGATGAATTTCCAATCCGGCTACGTGCACTTGCAGCGCACGTGGTTCAATGACGAGGGCCAGCCACAGGCCGAGCGCGTGCGCGTCGGCAGCACCTCCGTGCGCTTGCCGGATACCGGCGAGGCGGTCTTTGAAATCCGCTGCGATCGCCAGCAAGGCACCATCACCGTCCACATCGACGGCGAATTCGCCGTGCAGTGGGACACCACCGATGAAAACGCTTCCGGCCGTGCCGGCGACGATGGCAAGCCGCGCCGCCCCGTCACCTACCAGGCTCCAGGCGGTGGACTCGGCTTCATCGTCCAGGGAAACACCGCCCCGGTCCGCATCTCCGACATCATCGTGGCCGAATGGAACGGCCTCACCGACTCTGCCCGCAGCATGGAGAGCGACCACCGCGACATCGCCCTGCTTTCAAATGGCACCGACCGCTTCTCCGGAAAGGTGCTCGGCATCCGCGGCGGCATGGTGGAAATGGAGGCCAGCTACGGCCCCCTCAAGGTGCCGATGAATGAAGTCGCCGAGATCCACTTCGCCCGCGACCATCGGCGCAAGACCAGTGAAGCCCCCGCCTCCGAAATCGCCGTCCACCTGCAACCCGTCGGCCGGATCAGCGGCACACCGCTTGCATCTTCCAATGGGCGCATCCAGCTTGAGTCCACGCTCGCTGGCAAAATCGACCTCGATCTCTCCCCTGCCGTCATCCTCGAGTTCCAGTCGGGCGGCGGCTTCCTCGACGAGTGGGATGACGAACCGTGACTACCTCCTTTCCCCGTGATCCGCTCCTCGTCCATTCTCGCGCTCCTGCTCCTGCCCGCCGTTGCGGATGAGGTCATCCTTTCCGATAGCTCGCGCTTGCTCGGCACCGTCACCGCGCTCGCCGACACGGGCCAGGTGCTTCTCCAGAGCGATCTCGCCTTCGAGCCCTTCCAAGTTCGCGCCGATCACCTGCAAAGGGTCGTCTTCGCTCCCGGCACCGAAAAGGAAGACCAGCACGATTGCATGGTCACCCTCGTCAATGGCGACCAATTCCCCGCCGATCTCAGCGCCATCGATGAAGGAACGGTCACCGTCCACACCGACTTCGGCGGCGACATCCGCATCCCGCGTGAATCCATCGGCACCGTCCAACTCGGCGTGCGCCCGCGCAAGACGATCTATCGTGGACCCGACAGCGACGCCGGCTGGACCATCAAGAATGGCTGGCGCTACGATTCGCGCCGCTTCTCCGCGGACAGCAATGGCACCATCGCCCGCGAGTTCGACATACCCGGCTCCTTCGCCCTGAAATTCCGCCTCACCTGGCGGAATACCCCGAACATCCAGGCCTACTTCGCCTGCGAGAATTTCGACACCACCGCCAAGGCGAACCGCTACTTCATCCAGCTCAATAACGCCGGCTTCGAACTGAAGCGTCAGGACGCCACCGGCAACGGCGGCTTCTACTCGATGGCTTCACTCTCCAACGAGTCGGTGAACTTCGAGAAGTCCGCGCTCGAAATCGAGTTGTTGGTGGATCGCCACCTCGGAGAAGTCCACGTCCTCTTCGATGGCGAGGAAGTCGGGCACTATCGCGATCCCGCGAAGTCCGTCCCGAATGGCCAGGGCGTCATGTTCCGCAGTAACATCGCCGAGAATGACGTGCAGACCGTCTCGCGGATCGAAGTGCGCGAGTGGGATCCGTCTGCCGCTCTCCACGGCAAGGAAGAGCGGGGCGATGTGGCCCGTGACGTCGTCATCACCCGCAGCTCCGACCGCGGCACCGGCAAGATTCTCTCGATGAAGCCCGCGGCCGAGGGCGGAACCCTTGTCTACAAGGGCCCGCACCATCCGGAGCCGGTGGAGCTCCCGCTTTCGGAGATCTCCACCATGTTCTTCGCGCGACCAGCCGCTCCCGGAGGAGCTGACACTCCCGAAGGAGCTGAAGCTCCCGCGCCCCCACCCGCCCCGCCTCTGACCCTCGGGCTCCGCGGCCGCGGCTCGCTGGCTGTGAGCGGCTGTGCATTCAATGGCGAACAAATCGTGGCGAAACACCCCTTGCTCGGCGATCTTTCGATACGCCGTGACGCCGTGGCGAGCTTGCAGCGCAAGAACGAGAAGCCACAGCACGTCGAGGAGCCAGCGGAAGAACCGGAGGACGAATAACGCCATGAAGACCACTCCCGCATTGCTGCTGTTTCTGGCCGCTTGCCTTCCGGTTCTGGCTCAGGAAACGGAAATCCTCTGTGTCGATGGCAGCCGCATCCGCGGCTCTTTGCTCGGCGTCGAAACGGATCGCCTTCAATTTGAGGCCTCCTTCCTCGCCGCGCCCGTGCCACTCCGCCTTTCAAAGGTGCTGGAAGTCAGCCTCCCCGTCCATCGCGGCGAGGCGAAGGGCGACCACGTCGCTACCGTCACCCTCGCGAATGGCGACGTGCTGCGCGGCGAACTCACCGGCATCGACAAGGACGTCATCAAGCTCCGCACCTGGTACGCCGGCGAACTCACCTTCCGCCGCTCCATGGTGGACAATCTTGAAATCCAGGATCGCCCGGATCTCATCTACAGCGGCCCGGATGGCCTCGATGGCTGGACCCAGAGCGAGCCGGGCACATGGACCTTCGAGCACGGTTGGCTGCGTGCCAAGGGAGCCGGCAGCATCGCACGGAAATTCGATCTCCCTGCCAAGGCACGCTTCGCCTTCGACCTGTCCTGGCGGTCCAATCCCCGCTTCAACTTCCTGTTCTTTTCCGATGACGTCACCAACGCGCATCCCGAGAACGCCTACGAGCTGATCATCCAGGGAGGCCGCTACGTGCAGCTTCACAAGCGCTGGTCCAAGGATGGCAAGTCCGGCAGCAATACCCTTGGCAATTTCGCCAACGTTCCCGAACTCGTGAACAAGGAGCGCTGCCGCGTCGAAATCCTCGTCGATCGCAAGACCGGCCTGATTCGCATGCTCGTCAACGGCCGCGTGGTCCAAGACTGGACCGATCCCGACCCCGAGGCCGGCCAGCACGGCGGCGGCATGCACTTCAGCACTCAGGACAATGTCCAGCTCCGCGTCTCGCGCATCGAGGTCACCTCGTGGGATGGCGTGCTCGAAGGCAAGGCTCCCGACCAGGACGAAGGCTTCATGGACGAGGACGATACGCCTCAGCCTGAGAATGATGCTCCCGTCGATCCCACCCGCATTCGCCTCCGGAACAACGACCAGATCGCCGGCGAAATGCTCGGCATTGAGAACGGCAAGGTGAAGCTCAAGACGGCCTTCGGCGACGTGAATCTTCCCGTCTCGCGCCTCCGCACCTTTGTCCTCCACACCAAGGAGCAGCGCGAGAATCCCGAAATCTATCAGATGCCCATTCGCCGGAACGGCGATGTCCGCGCCTGGTTCCCGGACGGCTCCTGCGTGACCTTCCGCTTGCTCGAAGCCGCAGGCGGGAAGCTCGGCGGCGACTCACAGACCTTCGGCAAGGCAAGCTTCGAGCAAAAAGCCTTCGCCCGCATCGAGTTCAATCTCTACGAACCCGAACACGACGAACTCCGCAACCGCGGCGACGCCTGGTGATCCGGGCTCTCACTGGCTCGCCCCTCGCGAGCGGTGAATGCCACCAGCCCACAGCAACAAGAGCGCAAGCGGATGAAGGAACGCCATGGCAAGGAACCACGGCTCATAACCCTTCCCCTCCACCGCTTCGATCAAGCGACCAAAGAGCATCTTGAAGCCCTGATCCAAAAAGCCGCCCGGCTTTGAAGAAGGTCCGGACACCATCGCCGCGACGATCATGTTCATCGCGATCCCGCCCAAGGTGCTACCGGCGGCCACCACACTGAAGACCGTGCCAACGGAATGTTTCGGCACGATATCGACCACGATCGCGCTGATATTGATCAGCCACGCCAGCGCGGCGAACACGGCGCAAGCGGCAAGCACCATCGCCGAATTCAGTCCCGCGACCTTGGCAATGAAGGGCGACACTGGCATCAGGCAGGCACAGCCCAGCATGATCCACAACCGCGCCTGCACCGGCGTGCGACCCTTCTTCACGAGCAGGCCCGAGGCCCAGCCTCCCGCCAACGAACCCGCTCCGGCCGCAACATAGACGATCCACGTAATCTCCAGCGAACCTTGGTCGAGCCCCCGGCTCGTATTCAAATACTTGGCGAACCAAAACTGGTAGAAGTACCACGCCGGATCGGTGAGCAGCCGTCCTAACAAGAGCAGCCACACCGGCCGGAAAGAAAGCACCTGCACCCAGGTCCAGCCCCTCTCTTCGACCTCCACGGAGCCACCTCCATCCTCGATGAGAGCCAGCTCATCCCCGGAGATCAGTTTGCTCTCACGAGGTCGCCGATACAGCATCAACCACGGAATCAGCCACAAGATCCCGATAAGGCCGGTAACCATGAACGCAACCCGCCAACCGGTGCCGTAGTCAAAGAGGCCGTCTACCAAGGGCAGCTTGCCCGCATAGTCGAAGGTGGCCAGGGGAATGACCAGGTAAGGCGCGACGATGGCACCAATGGTCGCCCCCATCGTGTAGAGACCGATCGCCAGCGCACGTTCCCGGGAAGGAAACCACTCGGACACCGCCTTCGATGCCGCCGGCCAAACCCCGGCCTCCCCCAGCCCTAACAAAAACCGGCAGGTCCCCATCGATCGAGGCCCCTGCGCCCATGCGGTCACCACATTCGCCAGCGACCACCACACCACGAAAAGAGCGGTGCCAGCCCGCGTCCCGAGACGGTCCACCAGCTTCCCCGAGATCAGATAGGCGATCGTGTAGGCTAACAGGAACAGGTTGACCACGTTCGCGTATTCGCGGTCGTCCATCCCGAGATCCGCTTGAATGGTCGGAGCCAGCGCCGACAAGGTTTGGCGATCGATGTAGTTCGACACCGCCGCCAGGAACACCAGGACAACGATCCACCAGCGTAGTCCGCGGATCCTCATGGGCTGGATTTCATCCGGTCAAACTGGAAATAGGCGAGGCTGATGCACCACGCCGCCCCATAGTTCACCCAGCCTTCGGGATGACGATACGCCCCTTCCGGATTGAAGGGAAACATCTCGCTCCCCGGCCCCGATGAAATCGAACCGCGGCACAGCTCCAGGCGCGCGCAGACGTTGTCCTGAAACTTTTTCGGCCAAGGACGCTCGATGTCAGTAAAGCCGTCCAGCTTCTGCGGAGCCGCCGCCAGACGCGGATTCCGGCCGAACACGGCATCGGCATGGGACACCGCGAGTTCCTGCATCCGCGCCTTGAGTTTCGGATCATCGATCACCCACGAAGCGGACAGCGCGATCGCCGGCGTACCCAGCCAGTTGCCCACATCATTGAGCTTCGGAATGGTCCAGTTCTTGTCGTCGTCGAAGCGGCGGAAGTCCCACAGATTATCAGAGCGCTTGGCAGCCACTTCCGCCCACGCTGTGATCTTCTTCTTCAAACCCGCCGGTGCCTTGTCCGGATAGCGTTGGAGAAGCCAGACAAGATTGGGAATCGTCCGGTGCTCGCTCATCCGCTGGCCTTTCGTCGTCCGCGGATCATTCCAATCGAGGTTCTTCACGATCCACTCGGCCTGCTTGACCGCGGCATTAAAATACTGCTCGGGATCGGCCAGCCCGTCGCGCTTGGCCACCTCATACATCAGCAGGTTCGGCACGATCGAAGCCCCCGGCGCATGGCGGCCCTTGTAAGGATGAAGCAAACCCGCATGCGGATTGTTCCCGGTGATCTCTTCCGCCGTCAGGTAAGTCGCCGGATCCCACCACTTTGGAATCTCCATTGAGCGGCTCCAGTTCTCGAAGCAGAAACTACGACACTTCTCGTAGAAGGACTGCGGCAACCACTTCTCCAACTGTGGCCAGGCCCACACCACGTAGGCGACCTGCTCCACAGTCTGCGGATGGATCCCCTTGGGATCGGGATCGCCGCTCGGATCCTTGGTGGCAGGATTGACCAGATAATAGCCGGCCCCCCAGTGGATCAGCTTCACCACATCCGGCGCATCCGCTTTCGGGGGCTCCAGCTCGGTGAAATACCTGCGCACCGCATCCATCACGCCCTCGCTGCACGGATTCTTCGCGTCGAACTTGAAGTCAGGATCAAGCACGCGCCTCTTGTCCGCCTCCCAATCGATCTGCCTTGGCATCGCCTCGATCCTCGCAGGATCGGCACGCTGGAGCAGCACCAGCGACGGAATGATCGCATCGTAATACGTGCCATCGCGCCACGGACAGCCTCCGTAAGCGCTCGGATGGGTGCCGGTGACACTTCGCGAATCGATCAGGAAATCCACCGCCGGCTGCCAGAACAGATCCTGATAGAGATTCCGCTGGATACGGAAAGGATCGCTGACGCCAGTGCCGAGCCCGCCACTCACCTCGACCACATACTCGGTGGTGGAATCGTCCGGCCTGAACCCGGAGAAGTCCCCGATGCCACCACGAATCTGGGAATGATAGAGAGGATCGCCGCCCGCCGCCTTCCGCACGATGAAGGATGAACCATCCAGAGACAAAGGCGCGGTGAATCTCTTCGCCCTCGCAGTCTCAAAGCCCACCTGATTCAGCGCGATCTGATGAACGTTTCGGTCCACCGGTCGAACACCAAGCCGATCACCGGTAAGACCAGCACCCATGACAGTCTTCCCATCCTCATAGACCGCGATCTCCCGAATCCGGCCCGGCGACCTCTCCGCCACCACCAACTTCAGCGCAGTCACCCGCTCTAAAGAAACCAGCAACCGCCTCGCCGGATCGGCATTGCCGCGCACCTTTCCCTCTTCAGGCTGCTGCCATCGCCCGTCAGATTCGAAGGAGACATCGAATCCCGCCAATCCCGGCTGATCTTCCCAGCCGGAATAAACATCCACCGCTCCAATCGACACCGCCTTGGCGAACCGGATCTCCAAGGTCGGCTGCGCATCGGTCTCGGTAGCCAGCCACCGCGACCCATCCTCAACCAACCCATCGACCGCGTGAGTCGCAGGATCCGCAGACCTGGCACTACTCGCCGTCGCGATTGATCCGGCCGCCAGATTCGGACTCTCCGCCGCCGCGCTCCCCAGCGGAAGCGCCGCCACCAAGGTCCCTGCCAGCCACCGCATCACCTGACATCCGATCGCGGCAGCCATGCGATCGGCGATGTGTCTGACAACAACTCTTCTCGTCCCCATGGTGGTGATTTATCCTCTACTCTCCCCAAACGAGTTCCATATCGGAAATTTTACCACTCCGCAGCCGATTTCATCATTACGCATTTACAACAGGCGAGTTCCTACGATGCTCCGCCGCGTGAAACCCTCCTTTCGCATCGGCCTGATGGTCGAGTCTCTCAGCGGCTACGGCAGCAAGATTCTCGACGGCATCAGCCGCTACGTGCAGCAGAAGCATAACTGGCGGATTGCGTTCTTCGACCGTGAGCGCCGCGAGTTGGCCGAGTTGGTCGAGACGTGGGATGGTGATGGCATCATCTGCACCGTGGTGGACCAGCGTTTTCACGAGGCTGCCGCCAAACGGAAAATCCCGGTCGTGAACGTCGCCGGCCTGCTGAACAGTTCCGACGTCATGAGCGTGCTGAGCGATGACGGTGCCATCGGCAAGATGGCCGCCGAGCATCTGCTCGACCGCGGCTTCACAAACTTCGCCTACGTCCGCCGCCGTGACGGCACCCGCTACTCGGAAGATCGCGGCAGCGGCTTCCGCAAGCGGATCGAGGAAGCCGGCTGGAAGGTCAGCATGATCAGCCTCGTCTCCCCCCACGGCGACGATGAGTTGCTCGGCAAGCTCGCCAACCTCCCCCGCCCTCTGGGTGTCTTCACCGCACTGGATCGCGTCGGCGCGATGGTCTTGGAGGCGTGCTTCAAAGCCGACTACAAGGTCCCCGAGGAGATCGCGATCGTCGGCGCGGGCAATCACAAGCAGCTCTGCGAACTCTGCTCCCCCACCCTCTCAAGCGTCGAGGTCGACTTCGAGCGGCGCGGCTACGAGGCGGCAGCCTTGCTCGACCGCATCCTCGAAGGCGAGAAGCGCCCGAAAGAACCCGTGCGCATCCCACCCGCGCACGTGGTCGAGCGCCGCTCCACCGATGTCTTCGCCTTCGATGACGCGGACGTTGTCGCCGCACTGCGCTTCATCCGCGAACATGCCGACACCACCATCAAGGTCCGCGACGTGGTCGCCGCCACCACCATTTCACGGCGCTCGCTGGAGGGCCGCTTCAATGTTCTGATCGGCCGTACGCTGCATGAGGAGATCTGGCGCGCCCATTTCGATCTCGCCATGCGGCTGCTGTCATCGTCCGACCTCTCGCTTCAGGAAGTCGCGGAGCGTTCCGGTTTCCGCACCGCGAGTGCCCTGGTGAATCTCTTCCGCCAACGCCTCGGGATCACACCGAAGGAGTTCCGCGTGGCGAACCGGAGATAGCATTTCCAATCCGCCCGTTGCATTCCAGCGGGCATGGTATTCCCTGTGGGCATGAAAATCGCCCCTACCACTCCTGCCACTCTCGCGGAGCTCCTGAAAGGCATCCGCCCACCCGCGCTGATCGATGTCCGCTTGAGCGAGGACTACCAATGTTGCCGGCTTCCCGGAGCCGTGAACAACTGTGTCTTCGAAGTCGCATTCACCGACCGAATGCCCGCCTTGGCCCCGGATCTATCAGCGCCCGTTTGTCTCTACGGCGCGGGAGAGGCCAGCATCGAAAGCCACATGGCCGCAGAGAAGCTCCTGCGCCTCGGCTACACCGCCGTGCATGAGCTGGACGGAGGCATCGCCGCGTGGCGTGACGCCGGGATGCCAGTGGAGGAAAGCCCCGAGCCATCCTCACCAGCTCTATTCGACGGAATCTACCGCATTGACCTCAGCGAAAGCCGGATCCAATGGACCGGCCGCAATCTGCTAAACCATCATACCGGCCACATCGCCCTCAAGGCGGGCGAGCTCATCATCACCGATGGCCAGCTTGCCGGTGGCAGCTTCGTCATCGACATGGCGAACATCACCAGCCTCGACCTCGCTGGCAACCCGCTGCATGACGTCCTCATCCGCCACCTGCACGACCACGACTTCTTCGACGCCAGCCTGTTCCCCGAGGCACGTTTCGAGATCACCAGCGCCACTCCGGTCAAAGGTGCCACACCCGGCTCCCCCAATCTCCACATCTCGGGCAAGCTCACCCTCAAGGACGTCACCGCTCCCCTCGACTTCCTCGCCAGTGCCGGCATCACGGACAAGGGAAAGCCCGCCGCCCAAGCCACGCTCTCCTTCGACCGCACGCTGTGGAATGTCCTCTACGGCTCCGGCAAATGGTTCCACCACCTCGGCGGCCATCTGGTCAACGACCTCATCGAGCTCCAGCTCCGCATTGTTGCGGAGTGATCAGCTTCCCTTGCCCAGATACTTGACCACCGCTTCCGTCCGCGTGCGGACATGCAGCTTCTTGTAGATATTGTGCAGGTGAGTCCGCACGGTCTCGATGCCAATGCCCAGCTCCCAGGCAATCTCCTTGTAAAGCCCGCCCTTCACCAGTTGATCCAGGATCTGCTTCTCCCGCGGAGTCAGGTTGTGATCCTCGTTCTTCGATGGCGGCGTCGCTTGGAAATGCTGCACCACCTTGCGGGCGATGGCCCCTGACATCGGCGAGCCGCCCGTCAGCAATTCATCCAGCGCGTCTAACAGCTTCCCCGGTGCATCCCGCTTCAACAGGTAACCGGAAGCCCCCGCCGCAAGCGCATCGAAGATCCGGTCGTTGTTGTCATAAACCGTCACCATCAGCACCTGCGCTTCCGGATGAAACTCCTTCAGCTTGGCGACGCATTCGATGCCGGACATCCCCGGAAGCTGGATGTCCATCAGCACCACTTCCGGACAAGTGGCGATCATTCCTTCGAGCGCGGACTCGGCATCCGGATAGGTGCCGGTCAGGCTCCACTTCGGAGAAGCCGCAAGGATTTCCGCCACGGTCTCGCGCAGCAATTCATCATCCTCCACGAGAGCGACGGTATGGAGATCGGTGGACATGAATCAGTCAGGTCGGGGTTTGCGGAAGCCGGCAGATGATGACGATACACGTCCCACGCCCGGGTGACGAGTCAATCGCATAGCATCCGCCAATTTCACGGATGCGGTCCGGAGTATTGGAGAGACCATGACCGCTCCCGTGAGCCTTGGGATCAAAGCCGCGACCCGTGTCGCGGATGGTCAGCGTGATCTTCTCCCCATCGTATTCAAACGAAAGGAAAGCCTCACAGGGCCCCGCATGCTGCAGGATATTGTGGAGAGATTCCTTCACCGCCAGCGCCAGGTGATGGCGGAACTCCGCCCCCAGTGGCCGGGGCGGAAGCACGGCGGGAATATCGAGCCGACATCGCACCGGCGAATCGCGGAACATCTCTTCAGCCACCCGCGTCAGGTGCGACGCCAGCTGATCAAGCGTGTCGTGCGCAGGATCGACCGCCCAGACCAGATCATCCAGCGCGACCACCATTTCCCGCGCGGCATCCGTCATCTTGTCGAGATGGCGATGGGCCTTCCCCGGATCGATGTCGAGATCACGCTTCGCCAGCGCCGCCGTCATGTTCATGACGGTGGCTCTCGTGCCAAGGTCATCGTGCAGGTCGCGGGCAATCCGGATCCGGTCCTGTTCGAGCGCATTCTGAAAACGCAGCGCTTCGAGACGCCGCTTCGTCCGGCGACGCAAACGCGCGACAAAGCCCGCCGCGATCAAGCCCACCAATCCCGCCGCAAGCACCGGCCCGAACCAAGGACGCTGCCAAAAAGGCCGCTCGATCACGAGAGGCAGTGAAACGCCATCACCAAGCAAGCCGCCCTCACCCGCCAAGCCGACCACTCGAAAGGTATAGCTGCCCGGCGGGACATTCACATACGTGGCCCGATGGAGGCTGCCACTGCTCACGTTGTAAGCCTCCTCCCACGACAGGACAAAGGCACCCCCACCATCCGGTGAGATCGGCTGCACCGAGGACCACTCACCATGGTGCTGCTGGTCACCATCGACCAGGGCGAGGAAGCCCGCACCCGAGCGAAAGATCAGGCGCGCGATCGCCGGGTCGCTTCCATCCCTCCGCCAGCCTTCCGGCGCTCCGGCCGCCCGCGCGGTGATTTCACTGAGCGCGATGCTGCCGTTCTTCCAAAGCGATGCCTCCGGCTTCCCCGGAGCGGCCAACGAAATACGATCCAAGGTCACGAAGCCCGTGGTATCGGGCGACCCTGAGTTCAGCGAAAGCCGCAGCGCCGTGGTCCCCGCCGGGATGTAAACCGGCTCTGTGCGACGAGTCATCGCGGAGTCTTCCAGCGCAGTCTCCCAGCCACTGCTGGTGCCGATGAAAGGAAAGCGCGTCTGCGAGATCACCCGGTCATTGCGATCGAGCGCTTGGCACACCAGACCCATGCCGCGCTCGGTTTCCTGCCAGCGGTCGTCAATGCCCTCCAACTGACATCGCAGCTTGATCGATCCGCCGGGATTGTCCGGACCGAAGCCGAAATCAAAGTCCAGTCGATGCAGCCCAGGACTCAGTTTCAGTGCGCCGCCCGGCGAGGATGGAAGCTGCGGCGACGAGGCATCGACGAAGACATTCTCCAGTCGCAGCCGGGAATCCGGACGCCGCGCCGCGTTGGTCCGCCGCGCCATCACTTCCTCGGGGCTGACCCTGCTCCCGGGTGCCACGAAGAAGAAGTCACTCGGATGCCGCGCCACACCGCTGATGCGGACTTCATCGATCACCCCGGGAAACGGCTCAGCCTCCGCATTGCCAGCAAAGGTCCGCGCCTCATTGCCAATCGCGAAGTCTCCGCTCGCTCCGGAGAATCCGGCCGACAAGGTCCCGCTCCCAATCTGGTTGGCCTCTGTTAGACCGTGCTCCAGCCTCGTCCAATAAAGCTTCAGGTTATTGGCCACGCCCGCATTGCCGTCATAGGAAACCGCTGCGTGGAACCAGTGGACGGTATCGATCGCATGGGGGCCACTCGTCGGAATGGTCGCCAGCGCCAAACCGCTGGCCCCGCCCTGAGGCAGCGGAATGAAGGAAAGAAAGCCCTCCTTCTCGATGCGAAAGTTGAAGATCCGGTCGCCACCATCGCCATCCATCGAAATCAATCCACACGCAACGACCCCAGCATCCTTCGGAAGCACATCGAACTTCACCACCGCCTCATAGGTGAAAGCCCCGCCCGGCCCGAAGTAGCGGAACCCACGGGGCACATTGTCCTGCGGCCCATTGGCGACTTGCGGCCTGGCCAGCAAGATCGCCCCACGCAAATCGGAAGCCCCCGGGGTCCCTCCGGCATTCGCCTTGAAAGAAATCGCCGTCCCCAATCCCTCCAACGACCGCTGGCCCGAAGCCGCCCCATTCAGCAACCCCTCCAACATCTGCGGCGGAGTCCCCGAGTCCGCAAAGGGTGCCGCCCCCTCATCCAAGTGCCACAGGTGCAGCGTGTGCCCGTCCGGCACATTCGGCCCAAGCTCCGCCGCCAGGGCGGAAATCGCCAGGCAGAGAACCATCAGCACACGAAGCATCACGGGCCGAATCTATCGGAAACTCAGCGCTCTTGCGAGATCCCGCCTCGTAAAACACTGGCCCCCTACCTCACGGAAATCTCCCAGCTCCCGGGCCCGAGCCCGATGACCTTGCGACCCCTCTCCTCGCGCAGCACTCGCGGAGTGGCAGCCTTGCCAGCCAGCGAAGCCTCCGGCTCTCCCGGATAGGGCAGATGAAACTCCGCCGCGGTCCCTGCCGGGACAGTCAGCTTGGCAGACCACTGCGACGCCTCTTTCCCCCTCAACTCCAGCAGGACCGGTCCCTTCGGCGTCGGCAGCTTCAGCTTCGCCATCTCCAGCCCACCGGTCTGCGGACGCACCCGGAACCGCTTGAACCCCGGCTCCAGCGGCTCGATTCCCATCAGCCCGCGCGGAATGATGTTCGCCGGAGCCGAACCCCATGCGTGGTTCCAATCCAGGTTCGGCTTCAGCGATGGATCCCATGCCTCCAGCGTGATGGTCGAGCCGACCTTCTCGCTCATGTTCCGCCACGAGCGCAGGTCATTCGAGGTCAGCAGAGACAGCGCCTTGTCCCCCTGCCCGGCTTCGTAGAGGGCCTCCAGCAGGAATTGTGATCCATAGACGCTGCACACCATCCCCTTCAGCTTGAGAAACTCTCCTACGCGGGCGATCCGCTCCTCCGGCACCAGCCCCAGCGCCAGCGCGAAGAAACTCGCATGGGCAGAAGCGTGACTACTAGGATTGCCGGATTTCGGATCGAGACCGTCCAGATAGCAACCGCGACTTTCGTCCCAGAGCTTCTCGTTCACCGCCTTGCGCGTCGCCTCGGCCATCGCCGCGAATTCCTTCGCATCCGAACTCTTGCCGAGATGCGTCGCCATCTTCTCCAGCAACACCAGCGCCTGGTAGTGAAAGGCCGTAACCACCGTCTTCACCTCGGGCTTCATGTCATAGCCATCCCGCTCACCCGCCGGCCAATCGACAATGTCGGTGATGTCCCCCTTGTTCCATCCCTCGAAAAATCCCTCGGGAGTCCTCCGCTCGATCATCGCCCGCCCCTTGAGCGTCGCATAGTGCTTCTTCAGCGAGCGGTCATCGCCCGACCATAGGAAATCGTGCCACGCGAGGATCACCGACTGCAGCCGCCACTCGGTCGGCCACGTCGGCTTCTCTAACAAATACTCATGCGTCAGCCGCGCCGTGTCATACCGGGCATCCAGGCAATAGTGGCCGAGCTGGTTGATCAGCACGTCCGCCTCGTAGGGCTTCCGCTCGCGGTCGCCGTCGACATACAGGCCCAGGAAGGAGGTCGCCTTGATGCTGTGCTTGCACAGCCCCCACACCGCATCGAGCTCCGGGCTGGAGGACTGGAATGCGGAAGCACTTTCATCGAAGGGCACCGACCACGAGACCCGGCGGATCTGGTCCCCCGAGAATGACGCCGGAGCACCCTCGATCTCCACGTAGCGGAAAGGCATCATCTCCGGCGCACCCTTCGGCAGTGAAAGAAAGCCCTCCTTCATCCAGCCCGGCGGCTTCCAGGAAAACTCCGGGCTCACCGGCGTCCGTGCCTTCAGGGTCACCTCCGCCCCCTGATACCGCACCGTGCCACCCGGCTTGCGGTTCAACGCTCCCGGGCCCGCCAGCGCCTCCCCCAGATGCACGCTCACCTTGGTCCCAACCTTCGCGTCCGGAGAGGTGATCTCCACATTCCCGAACGCCGCATCGCCGAAATCGATGAACCACCGGCCATCCGCCTGCTTCTCTGCCTTCACCGGCGCGTCCTTCGACGGCACCACGGGACTGCGCTCCTGCGCTTGGAGAAGGGAACAGGAGATCGCGATTAAACAGACAAAGGCACGCATCAGGCAGTGGATTTTAGCCACGCTGCCATCTCGCCCAGCCGGAGTCTGCCAAGAACCGCCGCTTCCCCGAAAAGGGGGATTCTGCCCTGGAGCCGGCTACCAGACTCGAACTGGTGACCTGATGATTACAAATCAACTGCTCTACCAACTGAGCTAAGCCGGCGTAACCAAGACATCGCCGCCGGGCTCACCGCCCGCCGACGGGGCGGTTTAACGTGCATTCCAGCCGCGGGCAAAGCCGAAATTTCGACTTCAGCGAAATGCCCGCCCCGCCCGCTCCCTTCCGTGGCACATCCCCTGCGATTGGACAGCCACCATGAATAACATCTTCTACATCATCGGAGTGGTCGTCGTCATCGTCGTCATCCTCAAGTTGCTTGGCTTGTTTTGAGCCACCAGCGATCGGGTTCATTCTCGACCAAGCCAAAAAGCATCGCGGAGCCAGCGAGACTCATACCCTCGCCGTGCATATAAGGTCGGCAGCCCTTGCACATTGCCCACGGCACCACGGGTTCCCCCCATGCTCTCGCCTCTCCGGCCATCCTTGAAAACACGACCGCAACCTCCAGCGGCTATTGAAATACGCCCACGAGCCCCGCTTTGAGCCGCCTTCACTTCATTCATTGAAGCAGGCTCCTGATGGCGGGCACGCAGGTTGCAAGGACTCTCCGCCGTCTTCTTGAACAATCCAAAAACACACCGATCCCATGAAACCATATCACTCGATTGCCCTCGTCCTCATTGCCCATGCCGCCGCTCAAGAGCCACCAGTTATCGTGGAGGAGCATGTAGCTCCGGCACCGCCACCGGTGGTCATCGAGGAAAAAGTCGTTCCCGCCCAGCCACCGGTCGTCGTCGAGCGGGTCCACCCTCTCGATCCCGCTCTGGTCCGGCGCCAGCTGGCCATCGCTCCGAAGGTCATCGAAGTCCGGGAAAAGCCCGCCGTCGTCCTGCCACCTACCCATGTCGAGACCACTGAGACTCACATCATCGAGGATCCCGCGCTTCCGCCGCGTATCTACAATGTCGAGCGCAACGTCGTCATCGTGGAAGGCCGCGAACTTCCCTACGTCACCATCCCGGTGTTGTTCGTGAAGGAGACCGCCGAGCTGCTCGATTCCGAGTCGCGCACCGCGTTGGAGGAAACCGCCAAAGCCATGCTCGAAGTGCTCCAGACCAGTCCCGACGCCGGCTTCGATGTCGAGGGCCACACCAGCGTTGAAGGCACGGACGAGTTCAACCTGCAACTCTCCGCCGCGCGTTCCCGCCGCGTTTATGACGAGCTTACCCAGCGCTACGGTGTCCCGGTCTCCGCGATCGGTGCCCACGGCTTCGGCGAAAAATATCCGAACCATCCGAATGGCAGCGAAGCCGAGCTCGCGCTCGACCGTCGCGTGCTGGTGGTGCGGGTCAAGTAAGCCGAATCGAAAGCCCGCTGCTCTTTCGCGAGGATGGGAGCCTCTCTGGCTCTCTCCTCGCGCAACAGCACGCCACCAGCCGGACGCCCTCGCCATTCATCGTCAGTGGATCTTTCCACCGGAGGTGCGAGGTTCCAACAATGGACCTCTATCGTGTGCTGATCGCCGCCTACTTCGCGGCTTATGAAAAGAAGGACCGGACAGCCTTGGAAAACCTCTTGGCAGAGGATTTCACCTTCAGCAGTCCGGTGGATGATCGCATCGACCGCGACCGCTACTTTCAGCGTTGCTGGCCCTTCAGCCAACAGGCCAAGGAATTCCGCATCGAGAAGCTGCTGGCAGACGATGAAGAGGCCTTCGTCCGCTACGAGGCAGTGACGGTAAGCGGCACGGCCTTCCGCAACATCGAGACCTTCTCGATCCGCGAGGGCAAGATCGTCCACGTGGAAGTCTACTTCGGCAGCGATACCGCGGACTCCGTTCGCGAAAGCGAGATTGCAGCCGTGGTGGAAGCATGGGCGGAAGGCATTCGCAACAAGGACGTGGATGCCGTAACGAGGTGCTTCATCGAGGAACCGGTGGGCTTCTACCTGGCACCTCCATTGCAGGCCGACGAACCGCTGAAGGAAAACCTGTCCTCTTGGTTCGCCACCTTCGATGGCCCGCTCGGCTATGAGATCAGGGACTTGAAGATTTCATCCAGCGGTGAGGTCGCATGGTGCCACGCTCTCAATCATCTCACCGGCACGAAGGCGGAAGGCGAACGCATCGACCTCTGGTTCCGCCTCACTCTCGGCCTCAAGCGATATGGCGATGAATGGAAGATCGTCCACGCGCACGAGTCCGTCCCCTTCCTGATGGATGGCAGCGACAAGGCGGCTTTGGATCTAAAGCCGACAGAGCGCAGCGAATGAAAAACGGGCGCAGCATTGAAGGCACTTCAAAGTGCATTTGTTAGAAGCCGCGTCATGCAGCTTGCACAGCCTTGAAGGAGAGAGAAGGAAGCACCCCGTTCCAGCACTCACTCAATCAACGCCTCCTAATCAACTCTCCCTGAATCGATTACAACATTAACACCGCTATCCCCCTCCCGTCCGGAACCCCGTGGCACATCACCTGATAGAAGGCTTTCGACCGGCGTCGCGCCACACGTCGAAGTGGCGACCTCGCGGAGGCGCGACGCCGGACGCATCAACTTGATTCCATTTACCATGAATACATCGATTCCGACCTTTTGCCGCGTGGCCTTGGCTTTGGTAGCACCTGCCTTCCTTACCCAATGCGCCTATGAACCTGTGACCCGCGCGAATGCCGAACATGCAAGCCGCGGAGATATCTCGGGCGATGCCCGTGCCGCCTTGGATGAACTTTATGCCCATGATCCCGGCGCTCGTAAACTTGGCCGTTCAGCCGCTGGCGTTCTCGTCTTCCCGCACATCACCAAGGGCGGCCTTGTGGTGGGCGCTGAAGCCGGCAACGGCGTCCTCTTCGGACGCGATGGCGGCGTGAAGGGGTATTATCAAACCGCTGGTGCCTCGTATGGCCTTCAAGCCGGGGTCCAAAAGTACGGCTATGTGCTCTTCCTCATGAGTTCCTCCGAAGTTGCCCAGCTTAACCGCGCCGCGGGTTGGGAAGTTGGCAGTAGCCCCGGTCTGGTCGTGGTGGATCGCGGCATCGCCGCCACTGTCACCTCGCGCACTGTGGACAAGGGCGTCTACGCCTACGTCTTCAATCAGAAGGGCCTCATGGCTGGCCTGAGCTTCAAGGGAACCAAGATCACCCGCATCCAGCCCGGCCACTAAGGCTTTTCCTTCCACGACCATGCACGCATTCATCGACGACACCAAGGCGAGCATCAGCCGCGCTGCCGATCTCCTCGACCTTGGCATGTATCGAGAAGCTATGGCCGTCATTGAGAGCCTTCCGGATGACCTGCGGCCCGTTTCCGCCGCGCGGCGAATCTTCGTCCGCGCGGCGACCGGGCTCGGGCGTTGGCGGGAAGCATTGGAGGAAGCGAAAACCTTGCGCGATGGCAACCAAGCGGATCGAGCTGAAGCGGCGCGTGCCTTCCAATCCCTCGCTGCCGAAGCGTGCAATCGAGGAAGGGAGGAAGATGCCGGCCATCTGGTGAAAGCGGCCATGCGGACCCGCTTGGAGCAGCTGGATGAAATCCTCGTCGACGAGCGTTTCCCCGAGAAGTTCCGGGAGAAGCTGGCTAGGAAGTGGCGCTAGTCCATCGATACCTCTTCCCGATGGCACACTTCGAAACGGTTGCCGAAGGGATCCTCGAAGAAGACCGCATAGTATCCAGCCTCATACGGCACGGGTCCCTCGACATTCCGGGCTCCGGCCCGGACGGCTATCATCGCAAGCCGATCCACCTCGGCATTGCTCGCCGCCCAAAAGGCGACGCGGTTCTCGTTCGCAATGTGACCCGTTGACTCGGTTACCCCAAAGAAAGCCCCTGCCGGTTCGCCGACGCTCTCATATTGCAGCCACCCTTCCACATCCACCCGCCGGGTAAAACCAAGCGCAGGAAGTAGAACCTCATAAAACGGAGTTGCATCGCGAAGCGACGGAACCCGCAAATCGATATGATCGTAGAGGCGGGACATGGATCACCATGTCTCCATCCAACGCCTCCGATCGCAACGAAAAGTCAGAGCCGGAACGAGGGGGAAAATCGGCTATACTCCCGATTGCCACGGCGTCCATTGCCAGTGGCGATAGAGCAGCATCTTCGCCGCGAGCCGGGCGATCAAGCGGTCAGCTTCGTCTTCGGACGCACAGGTGCCAAAGATTCGGGCGCAGTTGTCCGGGCCGATGGCGGAGACAACGAAGAGGGAGGTTGAGGAGTTCATGTCTGTAGGTTCCTGGGGGGAGCCATGAAACTTTTGCAGACCCGCGCACCATAAACCGGTTCCTGACCACCCGGAATCACGTGATCACGTGAGAAAGACAAGCCCACCGCTTGCACCCGCCTCCCGCTCTTGTTAGGCGAACACCGTCATGAGCACATCAAAAGTCAATGCATCGAAAGGGCGGCGCTATACCACCAAGGAAAAGTCCGAGATCCTGGCCTTCGTGGACAAGGTGAACGCCGAAAAAGGCCGCGGTGGCCAGATGGCCGCCACGAAGAAGTTCAAGCTCTCGCCCCTCACGATTGCCTCGTGGATTCGCAGCGGCATCACGGCCGAGGGAGGAGCTCCCATCGCCGCAAGCTACTCCGCCGGACCAATCGGCAAGAAGCTTTCCGATCTGCAATCCCTGCACGGACAGATCGTCAAGGCGGAGAAGGATTTGGCCAAGATGAAGAGCCAGTTCGCCGCGCTGAAGGGAAACCTGTGAGCGCCGCCACCTGAAGCACCTGATACCGTGGCGGTGGGGATGACATCCTTCTCCCCTACCCCGCCTCCACGGACAGGCAGCCTTCCGATTTGACTTGGCACCACGCGTGGCAGCGGACGCAGCTGCATCGCGCTCAATCCTTGCCGTCTTCGCCAAGCATGGAGTGAAGCGCCTGCTGCATCGCTTCTTCTCCCGCTCCGGGACGCTGGCGATCCGCTTGGATCTCCTCGATGACCGCGGTCATCGGAGCCGGTGGAATCAAGCCGATCCGGCTCGCGTGCTCCGCGATCATCAGGCTATCCCTCGCCAGCACCATCGGCACTGCCACGGCCGCTGCCCGCTCCACGGCACGATGCACCGCAGTGTCCTGTTCCGAGTCGGTTTCCGGATCAATGTCGCGGATGTAGATGGCGACGACTCGTCCAGGCCGTTGCTCGGCGACGGATGCATAGATCCCAGGATCATCCTGACCGGAGTCGCCGATCAGCACGAAGGGCAGGTCAGGATAAGCATCGAGCAGGCCCAGGGCTTTTGCCTCCTTGTGGCCATGGCCAGGTTCCTTGATGAACTTCGTGCGATCCAAGCCGACATCACGCAATAGCAAGGGCCCCGGCGGGATCTCATTGAGGCGCAGGAAATCGGCCAGCAAGTCGTGCAGGTTCCAAGGCGAGCTGGAAATGTAGAACAGCGGATTGACCGGCCTCTTCGCCTGCCCGAGCTGGAGTGCCTGGTAAAGCGACGCCACTCCCTCAAGCGGCTTACGGGTCTTGGCGTTCTCCAGAAAGGTCAGCTTCGCCGCAAGGAGCAGGCTGGTGATGCCCGTATGGATGACAGTGTCATCGAGATCACTGATGATGCCGAAGGCGGCAGTGGTGGGCGGCACCATGATATCATGCTCCGCTTCGATTGTTCCTTCAGCCGCCCCCTCACCACCTTCAATCGCAGCCCCGCAGGTAAGCCAGAGAAGCCCGTCATGACTCGGGGCCGGCACCGTAAACTCAGCCTGATAATATCCCTCCTCATCCGTGACGACTGTCTGCTCCTGATCCTTGAAGCGCAGCCTGACGGATACACCCGGCACCTCGTCACTTTCCCAACGCCGCCACGTGTTGACCAGATTGTCCCACCAGTCATGGTCATCGAGCGGACCACCCGCGGGACGGTTCGCCAGCACGCGACCGCTCACGTGGACACGCGAGCCATCCGCCCACCCTTGATAGGCGGAGATGTGACGCGGCTGGTGGCGGCCCGTCGCCCGCCAGAGATCGCGGCGAACCTCATCCACCGCTTCCTCGGTCACGGCCGCAGCGCGATGAAGCAGACGAAGGAAGTCACGCGGAGTCATTCATCACCCTGACATCGAACGACGGGAAAGTCCCGCAACGATTGAACGCCACCTTCCATGGGAGGAGCCTGCCGGCTTCGCTCCCGGATACGTAAAATCCCACGCATCCAGGTCCAACGCTCCTCCCCGGCTACTACGGCGTTCGTAGATACCCTAGCTGCACCTCATTTGCATTTCCGGCGAAGCGCGGCAACTTCGGGGCAAATGCGGAAACGCATGGTGCCCGTAGTCCTGGGGGGAACTGCGGGCACCTCCACTTTCCAGGAGAACGTGTCCATCATGGTAGCAATTGCCCGCGGTCGGTCTCAGAAGCCGGCCGCGGCGCATGTACGGATCTTGCACCATTCCTCCCATTGCGTGCAGCATTCCGGGTTTGCAGAACGCTCCTCAGGCGATCTCGTCGCAGACTCCGTTGAAGTATTCCACGTCCGAAACAAGACCTCGCGGAATGATCATCGGCTCCCCGTAATTCACGCCATGCATCTGGGTGCAGATGAAGAACGCGACCTCGGAAGCGAGGATGCACAGCACCACCTCCGGTTCGCCCGGAGGATGCGGAATTCCCACCTGCGCAAGGTATTCGCTTTCCCGGAAGCGGTAGCGCAAGGCGAAGACGCGGTCAGGAGTGAGCTGGATCCCGCAGTTCTCCACGCAGCGCCTCGCCACCTTCCGGTACACCAGGTCGGCGGCAAGATCATCCTGTGAAAATGGAATGAAGAACTTCATGGCTACCATTTCTCATGGCAACCCGCGTGCCAGCTTCGAAACCGGCCCGATGACGCGTCAGCGGTCCTTCACAAGGATCTGGAAAAAGAGCATCAGGCCGCCAGCGGCTGCCGCGAGGAAGAGGATCATGGCCAAGCCCGGATAGCCGAAGAGCCGGAAGCTCGTATCCACCCGCGCGAGCATCGCACTGCCGACAATCAACGCTGCCAGGATCAATCCCGTGGTGATTCGATTTGCCACCTTTTGCAGCCCTTGGATCAGACTTTTCTCGTCGAGGGAATCGACCGTCACCTTCAGCTTGTTCTCCGCAACGAGGTCGAAGATCCGGTTCAGCCGCAAGGGAAGCTGCGCTACGAACTGCTTCGTCTCGGTCAGCACTCCCATCAGATTCGCGGAAGTCAGCGTCTCCTTGATCCGGGCCTTGCTGATGCCCGCCAGATTCCGCCGGATGGACTGCTGGGGGTCGAAACCCGGACTGAGCACCGTCCCCACCCGATCCAGATTCAGGAGCGCCTTGCCGATCATGCTCATCTCCTCGGGAATCCTCAGTCCCGCCTCGGCCGACGCTCGAGTCACCTGAAGAACGATCGTTCCCATGTCGATGTCGGCCAGGTTCCTCGACTTCGCCGCACCCACGATTTCCTCGACCGCACTAGTGAAACCCGCGCGATCAATCGCCTCTTCCCTCGCCGCAGCGAGGCTCATCGCAGCCTCCGCCGTTTGCACCCCATTGCCCTCGCTGATACCGGCCAGCAGATGGACAAGCTGATCCCTCATGCGTTGCTGAACCCGTCCCGTCATCCCCAGATCGAGAATCGCAATCTTCCGGTCATGGGTCAGCAACAGGTTGCCCGGATGAGGATCGGCATGGAAGAAGCCATCGACCAGGATCTGCTTCAGGTAGGCACCGAAGAGTTCCTCAGCGAGCACGCCGCCATCCAGATCCGTCATCACCGCGCCGGAGAGTGAGGTGATCTTGGTTCCGGGCAGGTAGTCCATGGTAAGCACGCGACCCGTCGAGTAGTCCGGCACCACCTCCGGCACCACCAGTTGAGGGAAGCCTGTTAAATTGCGTCGCAGCTCTTCCAAGTTCGCGGCCTCGCGCAGGTAGTCCAACTCATGGAAGAGGCTGGTGCGGAACTGACCGACCAGCCGTGCCAGCTCATACTTCCGCCCGAAGTCGGTGTGCGCGTCGAGAAACGCAGCCACCTCCTCCAAGCTATCAAGGTCTGCGGTGATCTCCTTCCGGATCTCAGGCCGCTGGACCTTTACCGCCACTCGCCTGCCACCGCGCAGCATCCCGACATGAACCTGACCCAGTGAGGCCGCGGCCAAGGGCTTCTCATCGAATTCCCCAAATGCCTTCGAAATCCGTACGCCGAGTTCTTCCTCGATCACCGCCTTGATGCGATCCGCCGGCACCGGTTCCACTTGATCCTGCAAGCGACTGAGTGCTTCCAGAAAAGGCGGTGGCAACAGGTCCGCCCTCGTGGATAGCAATTGCCCGATCTTCACGAACGCCGGCCCCAGACGCTCCAGATCACTCGCCAGCATCGTCGCATCCTTCGCCGCCTCCGGAGCATCGCCGTTGAAGGCATCGGAGAAGTCCGCATCCGCGGAGATCACACGACTGCCATACTTCATGAAGAGCCACGCCACATCCTTGTAGCGCCGGAGATTCGCGGGAGCGATTTTCATCCCTAACAAATCGCAATCCGCATGCCATCCGTAGCGCTACTCCGCCTTGCCCTCCATCCCACAGCGCTGGCGACTCCCGTATGCAATGAAGCAGGAATCGCCAGCGTGTTTGGGGGGAAAAGAATCGCGTTCGCAGGAGAAGCTACTCCGGTGAATCCCGCACCAGCATCGAAGCCGAGACGAACATGGCCTTCAGCTTCATCCCCGGCCACAAGAGGGCAGCCGCCTGATGCACCGCGTTTTCCAACGCTTGGACAGACGCCTCGGGGAAATCCATCGTCAGTTGCCCGAGCAACGTTCGCATCTTCCAATCTGCGAGTTGTTCGTGCGGCTTGGGGGGAATTTCGTCGACCATGGTCAGACTGTTTCGATGGGAGCGGCGGCGGACTCCGGCACCGTCACTAGCCAAAGTCCGCCGCATCGATTCAAGGCGAGTCCCTATCGCAGTTGACGCGCCAAGACCACCTCACGAAATAGCGCCCCGTTTACCAATGGAGGGACGCCGCTAACCCAGCGTGAAGCACCTCAGCTTGCACTCCGGCGATGCGATTCGCACGGGCTCCGGTCCGGTGCCAACCGCCGGTTGCAACGCCCCTACCCGCGAGCGATATTCTAGAATGAATGTCCTGTTGAATTCGCGAGTCCTCGTCGGGGCACAACATGATGCCGCCGCGGCTTTCGCCCGCCGCTGGAATGCCGGGATCATTCCGCAAATACAATGGCTCCTCAGTCCGTCCGAACTCTGCGTCCTCGAGGTCACCGCCTCACCCGGCGAAAGCCTGCCGTCCACAAGCTCTTTCGGCAATTCCTCCCGCCCCACCCTCGCCATCGCCAACCGCCTCGAAGACGATCTCCGCCGCCACTTGGGAATGCGCCTCTCGCCGGATCAGGGCTGATCAGCCGTTGGCCGGGTCGCCTTTGCATCCTCATCCAGCAACGCTTCCAAACGAGGCGACAAGGTGCACCTGCTCTTCTCACGAACCTCGTGAAGAAAATCGAGCAAGCGCGGGAAATGATCGGTCGAAGTGAAGGCGATCACGGAGTCGCTTCCCCGGATCACGATCATGTGGATCGCAAACTTCCAATCGACGTGGCGAATCTGCTGCCACGGCACCATCTCGCGGGACCATGGCCGTACAATCACCAGACCCGCATCAGAAATCTCATATTGAGGGAGCCCGCTGCGGACGTAGAGCCACAGGATGAGAATCGCCATGAACACGCAACCCGTCACCATCCCGATGCGCGAAGCAAGGTTACCGTGAACGAAATGCTCCACACTGCATTGATACGCCATCACGATGAAGAAAATCACCGTGCCCAAACTGAGAAGATGAACAAAGAAGCTGCTTCCGTAGCGATGGCTCATGTCGTGGCTTGCTA
Organism: Luteolibacter sp. Y139; assembly: GCF_038066715.1. Classification (NCBI taxonomy): domain Bacteria; kingdom Pseudomonadati; phylum Verrucomicrobiota; class Verrucomicrobiia; order Verrucomicrobiales; family Verrucomicrobiaceae; genus Neoluteolibacter; species Neoluteolibacter soli. The sequence continues at coordinate 38,466 of NZ_JBBUKT010000020.1, forward strand.
AAAGCCCCGGACAGGAAAGGCCTTCAAGGTTGAAAACAAGCCGGAGTTGACACGCCATTGCTCGTCCGGATTCCCACCATCGCGACCGTAGATGCATCGCGCATGGACCGAACGAAAAAAGTCGCGGGGATTCCTCCCCACGGCCTTGTTAAAATTCGCTGGGAAGAACGAACGCCCCCTCACATCTCCAGCAGGAGACGCGTCGGATTCTCGATCCCTTCCTTGATCCGGATCAGGAACGTCACCGCTTCCTTGCCGTCCACGATGCGGTGGTCGTAGCTGAGGGCGAGATACATCATCGGGCGGATGACGACCTGGTTGTTCACGGCCATCGGGCGCTGCTGGATGGTGTGCATGCCGAGGATACCGCTTTGGGGCGGGTTGAGGATCGGTGTGCTGAGCAGCGAGCCATAGGTGCCGCCATTCGAGATGGTGAAGACACCGCCTTGCAGGTCCTCGATGGAGATCTTCCCTTCCTTCGCCTTGTTGGCGTAGCCGATGATATCGCGCTCGATCTCGGCGAAGCTCTTCTTGTCGGCATCGCGGATGACCGGGACGATCAGGCCCTTCTCAGTGCCGATGGCGACTCCGATGTCGTAGAAGTGGTTCTCCACGATGTCCTGGCCATCGATCATGCCGTTCACCTGCGGCACATCCTTGAGCGCCTGGACCACGGCCTTCACGAAGAAGGACATGAAGCCGAGCTTCACGCCGTGCTTCTTGAGGAAGTCTTCCTGCACATTCTTGCGCAGTTCCATGACAGCGGTCATGTCCGCCTCATTGAAGGTGGTCAGGATGGCGGCGGTCTGCTGGGCATTCACAAGATGCGTCGCGATCTTGCGGCGCAGCATGGACATCTTCTTGCGGGTCGTGCGGCCGTCGGAAACGGGAGCGGCAGCAGCAGCCGGAGCCGATGGCGCGGCAGGAAGTTCAAAGGTGCGTGGCGCAGGTGCCGCAGCGGCCGGAGCCGGTGCGGGCGCAGGAGCTGGCGTCGACTTCACCACCGCAGCCGTGCTCGGCGCGGGCGCAGCGGCTGGAGCCGGTGCCGGTGTAGCAGCCGCGGCGGCAGCCGGAGCCGCGCCCACGGTGATGCGGGCGACCACGGTACCGATGGCCACCTCGTTGCCCTCGGCGACGAGGATCTGAAGAATGCCGGAAGCCTCGGCTTCGAGCTCGCTGGAGACCTTGTCGGTTTCGAGCGTCACGAGCACCTCGCCCTTGGTGATGGCGGAGCCATCGCCCTTGTGCCAGCGACCCACGTTGGCGGAAGTGATGGACTCACCGGCAGCGGGAACCTTCACGTCGATGACTTGGCCACTTGCCGGAGCGGCAGCAGCCGCCGGGATCGGCGTGGCGGCATCGGCAAGACTTGCGGGAGTGCCGGTCTTGAGACCTTCACTTCCGGAAGAAGCGGGTGCAGCGCCACCTTCAAGCTTCGCGATCACGGTGCCGATCGCCACTTCCTCCCCTTCCCCGACGAGAATCGTGAGCACACCGTCAGCGGCGGCTTCGAGTTCGCTGGAGACCTTGTCGGTTTCGAGCGTTACGAGGACTTCTCCTTTGCGGACGGTTTCACCGTTCTGCTTGTGCCAGCGGGCGACGTTGGCGGAGGTGATGGATTCGCCGGCGGCGGGGACTTTGACTTCGAGAGACATCGGGGAAGGCTTTATTGAGGAAAAAGAAATCGAGTAGGACGAGAAGGGGCGGACAGCATTTCACCGGCCATCCGCCCGTTTCCATTTCAGACGGTGAATGCGGCTTCGAACAGGGCCTTGCTTTCCTTGTAGTGCTGGGCCTTGGAACCGGCCGCCGGGCTGGAGGCGCGGTTGCGACCGGCATAGCGGACGCGGCGATCCAGCACCTTTTCGAGGCGCGGGAAGATGTAGGACCAGGCACCCATGTTGAGCGGCTCTTCCTGAGCCCAGACGAACTTGTTCGCGGCGCCATACTGACCCACCAGCGCGGCGATGAGCTCGTCGTGGAAGGGATAGAGCTGCTCCACCCGGAGGATGGCAGTGTTCTTGATGCCGTGCTCCTCGCGGTAGGCAGCGAGATCGTAGTAGACCTTGCCCGAGCAGAAAATCACCCGCTCGACCGACATCGGGTCGTCGAAGTGCATCGGATCCGGCAGCACTTCCTGGAAGCAGGAGCCTTCGAGGAAATCGGCCTCTTGCGACACCGCTTCCGGACGCGTGAGCAGGCTCTTCGGCGTCATCAGGATCAGCGGCTTGCGGAAAGGCCGCATCTTCTGGCGACGCAGCGCGTGGAAGTACTGGGCCGGCGTCGTGAAGTTACCGACGATGATGTTCTTCCCGGCGCAAAGCTGGAGGAAGCGCTCAAGGCGGGCACTGGAGTGCTCCGGACCCTGGCCTTCATAGCCGTGCGGCAGCAGCATCACCAGGTCGGACGGCGTCTGCCACTTCGACTCGGCGGAGGCGATGAACTGGTCGATGATGACCTGCGCGCCATTCGAGAAGTCACCGAACTGGGCTTCCCACAGCGTCAGCATGTTCGGCGCGCCGAGCGAGTAGCCGTAGTCGAAGCCGAGCACGGCGAACTCGGAGAGGAAGGAGTTGTAAACGCAGAACTTCGCCTGCGTCGGGCTCACATGCTCCAGCGGGATGTAGCGGGCGCGCGTCTCGGAATCATAGAACACCGCGTGGCGGTGCGAGAAGGTGCCGCGGCGGCAATCCTGACCCGACAAGCGGACCTGATGGCCTTCGGTAAGCAGCGCACCCCAGGCGAGCGACTCGGCGAATGCCCAATCGATCGGGCCGCCATTCTGCAGCGCCTCTTGGCGACGCGGCACGAAGCGCTTGGCGAGCGTCGGGTGAAGATTGAAACCCTCCGGCACGGTGGTGAGCACCTTGCCGACATGCTGGAGCAAGTCGCGGCCGATGCCCGTCGGCACCGGAGCGTGGGTGTAGGGCATCTGCTCGACGGCGGTCGAGCCGCTGAAGGCACTGCGCTCGCCCTTCTCTTGCATCTCCACCATCTTCGCGTGACCGGCTTCGAAGCGGTCCCAGATATCCTGCTCGATCTTGTCTGCGTCGGCCTGGCTCAGAGCGCCTTGGGCGACGAGCTGCTTCTTGTAGATCTGGCCGATCGTCTCGCGGGCCTGGATCAGCTTGTAGATGTGCGGCTGGGTGAACGCGGCCTGGTCGGTCTCGTTGTGGCCCTGACGGCGGTAGCAATACATGTCGATCACCACGTCGCGGCCGAACTGCTGGCGGAACTCGAGGGCGAATTGGGCGGCCCAGTAGAGCTCCATCGGCACCTCGCCGTTCACGTGCAGGATCGGTGCCTCGATCATCTTCGCCACGTCGGTCGCGTAGGCGGACGAGCGCGCATCAGCCGGCATGGTGGTGAAGCCGATCTGGTTGTTGATGATGAGATGGATCGTGCCGCCGGTGCGGTAGCCCGGAAGCTGGGAAAGATTGAGACACTCGGCGACCGGACCTTGGCCGGCGAAGGCGGCGTCCCCGTGAAGCAGGATCGGCAGCACGCGCTTGCGATCCGTGGCGACACCGTCGTCACCCAGGATGCGCTGGCGGGCGCGGGCCTTGCCCTCGACCACCGGATTGACGGCTTCGAGGTGGCTCGGGTTGGCCGCGAGGCTGACGCGGACCTTGCCATCCGGCAGGTCGCGCACGCTCTCGTAGCCGAGGTGGTATTTCACGTCGCCATCACCCGCCACGAGGTCGGGCATGTAGTTCGGCGTGAATTCGTAAAGGATCGTCGTGAGCGACTTCCGGACGAAGTTCGCGAGGATGTTCAGGCGACCGCGGTGGGCCATGCCCATCTCGATCTCCAGCACGCCGGCAGCCGGACACTTCTCAAGGATGGCGTTCAAGACCACCATCGCGCCTTCGCCGCCTTCCAGCGAGAAGCGCTTCTCGCCGAGGAACTTCTTCCCGAGGAAATTCTCGAAGCTGTCCGCCTCGATCAGCCAGCCGAGCGCACGGGTCTTGCGGTCGGCCGGATCGTCGCCGCGCAGCGCGTGGTCCTCGATGTGGCGACGGACCCAGTTGCGGACGGTGGTGTTGTGAATGTGGGTGAACTCGAAGCCGATGAAGCCCGAGTAGGTGGCCTCCAGTGCGGCGACCATGTCCCGCAGCTTCATCTTCGCGCCGTCGCGGAAGAGCGGGTTGGACGCCTCGCGGTCCATGTCCGCCTCGGTGAAGCCGAATTGGGAAATATCCAGCCGTGGATTGCGCTCCTGGTGGTCGGCGAGCGGGTTGATGTGCGCCTGGGTGTGGCCGAGCGCCCGGAAATTGTACACTAGGCTCACGACCTTGCCGTAGAACGCGAGGTCGGTCTCGCTGGGGCTGCCTGCAGCGGCGGGTGCTGCTGCGGCGACCGGCGCGGCCGGGGCTCCTTCCCCATTCTTCGGCTTGAGCTGGGCTACCCCGAGCTCGAAGCCTTCAAAAAAGGCCGACCATGTAGGGTCGACCGAGCGGGGATCCGCGCACCACAGCGCGTATTGTTGTTCCAACAGGTCCGCATTCAAGCGGGCGGAAACCGACGATTTCATGAGCGGTAGGTTCGGGTGCCGGCGGGAGATTGCGGAAATTCCCGCTTGGCCCCTCGCACGCAGCGCTTAGGTAAGAGGCCGTCCCGGACGCGTCAACGCACAAGGCCGCAATTTGGGGCGAATTTCCTGCATATCGTCCATGATCGAAGTTCGGCAACTGACCAAGAGCTTTGCCCGTCACCAGGCGGTCAAAGGGATTGATTTCAACGTCTCCCCCGGCGAAATCGTCGGCTTTCTAGGGCCAAACGGCGCCGGCAAGACGACCACCCTGCGGATGCTGACCGGCTACCTGCCGCCCACTTCCGGCAGCGCCCGGGTCGCCGGCTACGATATTTTCCGCCAGTCCCTCGAGGCCCGCCGCTGCATCGGCTACATGCCGGAGAACGTCCCGCTCTATGACGACATGCGGGTCCGCGAGTATCTCAAATACCGGGCCAGCCTGAAGGGTCTCGGCAGCCGGGACGCCCGCCGCCGGGTCAATGAGGTGATCGACATCTGCGGGCTGGAAGCCGTCCGCCGGAAAATGATCCGGGTTCTCTCCAAGGGCTACCGCCAGCGGGTCGGCCTCGCCGATGCCCTGGTCCACGAGCCCCAGCTCCTGATCCTCGACGAGCCCACCAACGGACTGGATCCCAATCAGATCCGCCAAATCCGCGATTTGATCAAAAAGCTTTCGGAAAAGCATACCATCCTGCTTTCCACCCACATCCTGCACGAGGTCGAAATGACCTGCGGCCGGGTCATCATCATCGATAACGGCCAGATCAAGGCCCAGGACACCCCGCAGAACCTCGTCGCCGGCATGCGCGCCGCCGGCCGGGTCCACGCCGAGATTTCCGGCGACCTCGGGGTGATCGGCCCCGCCCTGCAACGGCTGGACAACGTGAAACGCGTCACTTCCGAGCCGCTGACCGACGATTGGGCCCACTACGAGATCCTCGTCGACTCCGGAACGGACGCCCGCGAGCGCATCCACGAGGTGGTCAGCCAATACGGCTGGCCGATGCGCAGCCTCCACCGGAAGGACGCCACGCTGGAGGACGTCTTCGTCGAGCTGACCCGCCGCGACTAAAGGGGTGTCGACGTTCCGTCGAGGCGGCCTGATCTGCGCCCCGGTAGCACTTCACTATTCCCGTATGCCTCTATCCGGGAATTACGGGAGTTCCCTGCCTTCAGCCGAACTCCGCTACTCCGGTATGCCTAGGAGAGCGGAGTAACCGGAGTTCCCCCGGCACCCCACTCATCCGGGTAATCGCCCCGATATTTGACAAGCGCCGGGATTTCCCGTGCGTAGTGGCACGCCCATGAAAGCCGCCTGCCTTTCGGTCCTGCCACTCGTCGCCCCCCTGCTCGCAGCCCCGGAAAGCTATCCCTGCCAAAATGGCCTCGTCCGCTCGCTGGTCGCCCGCGAGCCGATGTTCATGAACCCGGTCGCCGTGTCGGTGGATACGGACGGCTCGATCTACGTGACCGAGACGACCCGCCGCAAGCAGGCCGACCTCGATATCCGCGAGGTGATGTGGTGGGTCACGGACGACCTCTCCCACACCACGGTCGAGCAGAAGCGGGACTTCTTCCACAAGAACGTCACCCCCGAGCGGTTCAAGAACCACCCTTCGCTCAAGGACCACAACCACGACGGCACCATCGACTGGAAGGACCTGACCGTCCACAGCGAGAAGATCCACCGGCTGGTGGACACCAATGGCGACGGCGTGGCGGACCAGCACACGATTTTCGCCGAGGGCTTCAATACCGAGGTCACCGGCATCGCGGGCGGCGTGCTCGCCCATCGCGGTGATGTCTACGCCACGATCATCCCCGACCTGTGGAAGCTCCGCGACACGAATGGCGACGGGAAGGCGGACGCGCGCAAATCACTCGTCACCGGCTTCGGCGTCCACATCAACTACGCCGGCCACGACATGCACGGGCTCACCCTCGGGCCTGACGGCAAGATCTACTGGACCGTCGGCGACAAGGGCACCAGCGTCGAAAGCGAGGGCAGACATTGGATCTATCCGCACGAGGGTGCGGTGCTGCGCTGCAATCCCGATGGCACCGGCTTCGAAGTCTTCGCCCACGGCCTGCGCAATGTCCAACAGGTCGCCTTCGACGACTACGGCTACCTCTTCGGCGTCGACAATGACTCCGACCAAAAGGGCGAGAAGGAGCGGCTCGTCTACATCCCCGAGGGCTCGGACAGCGGCTGGCGCTGCTACTATCAATACCGCGGCGGAAAGTACAACCCGTGGATGGACGAGCGCATCGCCTTCCCCGATGGCAAGGACCGCCCGGCCTCGATCCTCCCGCCGATCCAGCTGTACCTCGATGGGCCCAGCGGCTTCTCCTACAATCCCGGCACCGCGCTCAACGAGCGCTACCGCGGCCACTTCTTCCTGACACAGTTCCCCGCCGGGAAGATCAATGCCTTCCAGCTCGAACCCGACGGCGCCTCCTTCAAGATGAAGGACGATCACCTGATGGCCAGCGGCACCCCCTTCGTCGGCTGCAACTTCGGCCCGGACGGCGCGCTCTACGTGGCCGATTGGCAAGGCGGCTACCCGCTCAAGGAAAAGGGCGCCGTCTGGAAGATCGATGACCCGAAGGAAGCGGGCAGCGCGATGCGGAAGGAAGTCGCGGCGATGCTCAAGGAAGGCCCGTCAAAGATCGCAGACGAAGAGCTCATCAAGCGCCTCGGCCACGTCGATCAGCGCATCCGTCTCGATGCCCAGTGGGAACTCGCGTCCCGCAAGAAGTGGGATGCCTTGAAGGAGGTTGCTGCGTCGAGCGAAGCACCTCAACTGGCCCGCATTCATGCGCTGTGGGGACTTTCGCAAGGCAAGCAGTTCGATCCGGGACTTCTCCGAAGACTCGGAACAGAAAAGGATCCGGAACTTCGCGCCCAAGCCGCAAAATGGGCGGGCGAAGCCGCCAAGACCCTCCCACTTGAGTTCAATAGGTTCTTCACTGACGCCTCCGCTCGTGTCCGCTTCCAAGCCGTCATGGCGGTCGGAAAGACCGGAGACATGAGCCAGGCCGAAAGCGTCGCGGCCGTACTCGCTGAAAACGACAACAAGGATCCCTACCTCCGCCATGCCGGCTCGTTTGCCTTGAGAAAAGTCGCGACCTCGGAGGCCGTCGCGAAGATCGGCACGAACCCATCGCCCGCCGTGCGCTTGGCATTCGTCATCGCCATGCGCGCCTCGCTTCAGGAAGCCATCGCCAGCATCGCGGTGGACAAGCCGGAGGAGAAACTGACTCCCGGCACGATCGCCACCATCACCGCAGCGGGGAACGCCCTGAACCTGATGCTCACGGACAAGGACTCGGCAGTGGCATCCGAGGCGGCCTGGGTGCTTCATGATTGCCGTCCGCAGGGTGCCATCAACCCCACGCTCGCCAGCGTGCTGGAGAAGAACCCCTCGGTCAGCGAGCCCGCGCTGCGTCGATCGATCGCCGCGAACCGGCGCATGGGCACCCCGCATGACCTCGAAGTGCTGGCAAACTTCGCCGCAAATCCGGCCCGCCCGCTGGCCTCACGCCTCGTAGCCCTCGAAGCGCTGGCCAGCGTGAAATCCAGCGAGCCGCTCGATCCCGTGGATGGCCGCTACGCGCCGCTCACCGCTTTGACGATATCGAAGGACGTGGCGGCGAAGCTCGAATCCATCCTGTCTCCGCTGGCGAACGATCCGAAGCTCTCGAAAGCAGCTGGCTCCGCCCTCGATGCGCTGGGAGCCAAACAGGATTCCTCGGTTCTAACAAAAGAGGCGCTCGATCCTTCGCTCGATGCCACCGGCCGTCTCACCGCGCTCCAGCACCTCAAGGATGGCGGTGACGCGAAATGGGCGGACACCGCCTCGGCGCTGTTGAAGGAGAGTTCCCCTGCCCTGCGCACCGGTGCCGCCGCACTGCTTGGCGACACTGCACCCGGACCGGTGATGAGCTACATCAAGCAAACCGGATTGAAGTCGTCGGACCTCGCCGAGCGACAGGGAGCCATTCGCTTGCTGGCGTCGCTGCCCGACTCGAAGCCGGTGCTCGATGGCCTGCTTTCCGAACTCACCGCGGGCAAGCTCGATACTGCCGTGCAGCTCGACGTGATCGAAAGCGCGTCCTCACTTCAGCTCGATAGCTTGCACGAAGCCCAAGCTGCCCTCGCTGCAAAGGGTGCGCTCGGCAAGTGGTCCTTCGCGCTCGCGGGTGGCAATGCCGCCGCGGGCAAGAAGGTCTTCGAGGAAAACCTGTCCGCCAACTGCACCGCCTGCCACCGCATCGAAGCGGAAGGCTCGAATGTCGGCCCGCCGCTGACCAAGGTCGGCGCGAAGGGACGCGAGTATTTGTTAGAGTCCCTGGTCACACCACAGGCAAAGGTCGCCTCCGGCTACGGCATGATGACCGCGACGAAGAAGGATGGCACCACCCTCGCCGGAGCTTTCGTCGAGGAAAAGGACGCCAAACTCATCCTTGCCCAAGCCGATGGCTCGAAGCTGGAAGTCCCGCTCACCGACATCGCTTCGAAGACCGCGCCCGTCAGCGTCATGCCACCCATGGAAGCAATCCTGAAGCCCGCCGAACTGCGGGACCTGGTCGAGTTCCTTTCGACGCTGAAGTAAGGCACTGGGAGCGCGGGATTCATCCCGCGTGGGTGGTCCTTCGCAGCCGACTTTTCAGATCCTCGTTTTCCGCTTTTCCGCCACCCTAGGGTCACCGGAAAAGCGGAATGATTGTCGGCCGCGCCTTACCTTCGCCATTCCATTGCAGCCAACCGTCCAAGCGGGCCGGAGGCCCTGTAAAGACTGGGGACATCGTTTACACCTGTTCGGGGACATCGTTTGCACTTTTCAACCCTCTTCCGTGTGGCGGACGTGGCTCATGGAG
>NZ_JBBUKT010000021.1 GCF_038066715.1 Luteolibacter sp. Y139
GGCGTCATCAGGAAACGCATCGAAGATGCCAAAAGTGCTGGGTCCAAGACGAATCCCAAACCACGCAGTGGTGGCGGGCTCATCCATGACAAGGGAAAGACCTCCCTTGAGAAAGGTCTCAACGTCTTCTTCTTTTCCGGGCTTTGCTTCTAGCCGAACGAACAGTGCTACTTTTACCATGGTAGATGACACCCTATCCTCATCGCGCCGACAAAAAAGCAATTAGCTCAAAAATCTCGATCATTGCCCAATGTTTGACTATGTTCGAACGGAGTGATCGTGTCCCCACCGTGTTTGTTTGTAAGACTCTAGCCAACGCGCTGGGAGTGAAACTGAACACCTTGGTCCGCAGGGCCGAAGAAAGCGAGGCCAGTTCCTCTCGGGAGAGCGCCTGGATGTTTCCCCACCACTCCGAGCCAAGGCTAACGCAGGTGCAGCCGGAACCTACGAAACTTGGCCGGGTTTTCGTAGGCAGGGCGCCCTCCGCCCCGCCCGAAAAGCCCGGAAGGACGGGCTTTCTGCCCCGCCCCGTAAAAGTTCCCTTTGGGTATATCAAAGCGCCGCACCTACGGGGCTCGTCTCCTTGCCGAAAGCGCCGAAGCCCGGCTTGCGCCCCATGATGGAATGGACGCTTCAATGCCCAGTTCCCCCTTCCGACAAGTAGCCCTTCCCCCGTCCGTTCCAGGTCAGCTGTATCTAACGAACATGCCTGGCTACTGACGACCGGCGGAGTTCCACGTCCGGTTCTGGCAGGAACTAACCGAGAGCGGCTCGGAGGGGTGGGTCTTCTGCCTGGCCGGAGAAGCCGAGAGGGCGCGGAAAGCTCCTGACTACCCGAAGTTTCTGGAGGCCTCGAAGCTCGGAGAACGCTGGATAGAGTTCCCCATTCGTGACCGCTCGGTCCCAGAGGATCTAACTGCGTTCCTGGCCCTTCTGGACCGAATAGCCGGGTTGCTCCACCGGCCGACAACCGTCGTGGCGATCCACTGCGCCGCCGGAGTCGGGAGAACGGGAACGGTTGCGGTCTCGCTACTCATTCGGATCGGTCTAGCGCCCGATGACGCCCTGGCAGTGATCGAGCATGCTGGCAGTGAGCCGGAGACCACGCGCCAATTGGCATTCGCCAGAGCGGTCGAACCGCTTTCCTCAAACCAACTGGCGGACATCCTTTCACCCGCCGCAAATCTTGGCGCAATGAACCCCGGTGAACTATAGTTCTCCGTAATGAAAACTACCCGCTCGCTTTGCTCGTGCCACACTCCGGATGGGGCGCAACTGGTCCTACACGAGCACGATGGGCATTACTTTTTGAGAATTGATGGCGTGCAGTTGATGTCAACAACCGCAAGCGCCTCAGAGCAAACGATGGCCGAGCTTGCTTGCAACGCCGTGCCCGCGGCAAAGCAGCGCATTCTCATCGGCGGACTGGGCTTTGGTTTCACGCTACGGCGAGTGCTGGAATGCTGCGCAGCGGACGCGATCATCGATGTCGCGGAGCTGCTTAACGAAGTCATTACCTGGAACCAGGAGCACCTCCAGTCCGTCAATGGTCTCCTACTCGATGACCAGCGAGTAAGAATCCACCTACGTGATGTCTATGAGCTTTTGGATGGTAAGCAGCGGTATGACGCGATCTTGCTGGACGTGGACAACAGTCCCGATGCGCTAGTCCAGACGGGCAACGCGCGCCTCTACAACCACGGCGGGGTACAGCGGGTGATGGCGGCATTGCAGCCGAAAGGCCGCGTCGTCTACTGGGGCTCACCGCGATAGATCCTTCGCCAAGGTGCTTGGGCGCGTCTTTAAACAGGTGGAGTGCGTCCAAGCAAAGGCGTATCCGAATGCCAAGAGGTTCACGCACACCTTGTTCGTTGCTGACAGGGACTAAGTAGCCTTCCATTGCTTGCGACGGCGATGACGCGAGACGAATGGGCGCCTAAGCAAACAACCCCGGCGCAGAAATTAGACACCCTGCCCGCTCTCGTGCTTCCATTGGTCCACGGTCACCTGAACGGTTTTGGCGGCTTGACGCCGGCGCGTTGACCGACCGTTCAGCGCTTCCCGTCCCACTCGATTCAGCACTGCGAGGAGCGAACTTGGAGCATCGAGCAATCGCAGCCGAGCAAAGTTAGCGGTCCAAACCTATCGCCGACCTTCAGTGGCTCGGGTGAGTTTGCTGGAATCGGTCGATCCATGGACATTTGCGTTTCGAATTTTCGTCTAATGCGGACGTTTGCCGTCCAAAAAAGCATAAAGCTTTCTCTCGTCGATGTCAGCAGCCTTCCTCACCCGCTGATGGCTGATGCCTGTAGCTTCTTGCGGAACGTCAGGCAGACTCGGCGCATAAAAAAGGAACTGAACACCAGCGCCACCTCATCACAGCAGTGAATTACTTGTCAAATCCGCGTCTCATCAGGCTGCCGGCGAAGGCGTGCAGATCGCTGCCCGAGAAGCCGGTCGATGCGATCTGCTAGGATCAAGTCGCGGCTCACCGAACTCGGGCTGACAACCTACACACCGTCGCAAGTAGCGGCGCAATGGTTAAACTCTTGGCGGAGGAAGCCGAGAGCGGCCCTGCATCGGCACGCCAACTGACCTTGCCGTTCGCCGGCTTTAGCGATCTAGAGGCCGCAAGTAGAAAGTCCACGACAGAAGAAAGCGCATTACCTCCGATTGGTCTAGCTAAGCCATTTCATTGCTGAATGCCCATTCGAGCGTCGCTACGAGCGCCCGCTGCTTCGAAGTGGCAAATGAACGCTTCGCCCGGATTTGAGACCAATTCAGCTTTGCATAATCACAGACCGCATGTTGCCACCGCCCGCTAGGCCAAGGCGTCCCCGCTTTCAAAGCGACCTCGCCAATCGGCTTCCTGCATTCGGTGAAGTGAATACGAACTGCTTCCCACCGCTCCTCGAGCCGTTCTCCCCCGGTTCGCGGCGCGTCCAGCGGCAGATCGGAGAACTCGATGGCGAGTCCTTTGGGCAGGTCAATGAGCGCCGAACGGAAGTCATTCCAACACTCTTCCTTCTTGCACCACTCCGTGATATTGCGCCCACCTGGAGGTTTTGTGATATGTTCTCTCGCGGAGTAAGCCACACTATCGATCGCCTGAACGAGGTTGCTGGAGACCCCCTGAAGCCTCCAGATCTCATCCAAATCAATTCGATGACCGGTGCTTCTCGCGAGCCAAGCGATTGAATAGGTCACGATGTTCGCCCGATATCCCGGATAATCCTGCTTGCTCACAATCTGCTCAGTTCGACGGAATAGGATCGCTTTAGCCACTAACCGCTTGAAATAGATTTCGTCGACTACTGGCCATCCGTTGTCCTCACGGTCGGAAGTCCAGTGGGCGAAGTTCTTCTCTGCCCCACGACTAACCAAGTGCGGCAACTCATCCCAAGAGTTCTCATATTTCGCCAAGTCTGTTTTGGTAAACTTCTGAGTCATTGGATGCTGCTTCTGCCACTGCTCGATCTTTGCAGGAGTTCCCGCACGTGCCTTGTCATCCAAGTAAGAACCTCTCGCTCGCTCGTAATACCAGTAGGTGCCCCGCTGCATCCCGTCCGAACCCAGAGCTGGCGTAGTCCGGGACAGATTCTCCAGCTTTTGATGAAATGGCCCGTTGGCGGAAAAGTCCGCCGTGTTGACCTTGTTCTGGCTGTTCGCATACAGTGAGATCAAGGGAACGAGCTCTTCAAGGACCTTCGCATCCTTCGCTTGCGTCAGCTTGACCTGGACCACCACACCTGAGATGTCAGCCTTCTCTTTCTTCCACGCATGGTAGATCCCGGCCGTGGTTTGTCCGCCGTTCACGATCTGGAAATCCGTGGCAGAGCGAAGCACGTACAACCCGCTGCGCACCTCCTCCAATACAACTGCTTGGGCGGTAGCGGAAATACCGTTGTTGTAAGCGAGAAAACGATGCGGCGTCTCGGAGATCGTTTGCTGGATTCCCGCGTTGACCTTACCTTTCACTTGGAGGAAGGCGCGGACGTTCCGTTCCAACAGGCGCGGCCCGAAGTCGCCGTAGATCCGCGCCAACGTCGCGCCCGGGAAGAACGCCAAGAAGGTGCGGTATTCCTCGCGCGCCTCGCCTTGACCCAAGCAGGGTATCCCGCCGCCCGGCTCATTCGAAAAATCCAGTTCAATCGCCTCACGCTGCCTTCCTGATTCGTGGAATTGATGGATTTTCGCCAGATCCCAGAGGATCGGCTTCAATTCGATATCCCCGAGAACTCCTGCCGCCTCATCGAAACGCTCGCCTTTCGGAACCTTCGCGATGCCGTTGGTAAGCAAATAGATCCGGACGGTACTGAGAGAGTCGCGCAACTCATGGATTCTCCTCGCGACATCGAATACCTCGTGGGACTCCTCCAGCAGGGTGTAAAAGCCATCCATTGACCTCTGGAGAAAGCCTCTCGCCAGCTTGAAATGCCTAAGCACCTCCGCCGCCGTTACCGTGTGTATTGCCGCGTCGTCGTCGTAGATGCAGACGAAAAGATCGAGCGTCACCCCATCCCCGGCAAAGCAGTATGCGTTCAGTTTGGTGGCCGGAGCTTGCCCCCGCGCATCCGATCGATAGTAGCATGTCTCCGCCTCGGAAATCTCGCCAGCTTCCGTTAGATCCTCCAACATTTCCTCAGTGAAGGCCTCCTCACGCATCTGGCCGTCTTCATTCCCGGCACAACGGGCGAAAACTTGCTGGCGATAATTTTCGGCGAATTGTTCCAAGATCATTTGTGGTGCTTCGGCAGGGGGGGAGACTTGATTGCCCGGCGCAAAACTTCGGCGGTGACCGCGTATGGTTCACAGGCAGCAAGGGCGAGGGCATAGCGAAGGGACCCGACGCCGGGAGGCAGATCCTTTTCAACAATCCGGGGGAAGCCCTTTTTCACCGCGAAGTCGCTGCATCCGCGAGCAATCCAGCCCGTTGTTTCGTAGAGTGGCGCGTGAACGTCCAAGTATCCTGCCTGCAACAACCTATCCTCGAAAAGTTCGGCAGCGGCGGTTCCAGCAAGCAGCGCCCGCAGCTTGGCAACCGTCACGGGCAACGGCTCTCCCGCACCTTCGCGCTCGGCCAAAGCGTAGTGCCGGAGGAAGAGACGCGAAAGTCCCTGCGAGTCCAACTGACGCTCGCTGGACACAGTGACCACGAAGGGCGGCTTGCCGGAGGTCGCCTTGATCTCAATGGCTCCACCGCCAATCAAGAAGTCTTGCGCGGCTCCCGTCGGACCTTGCCATGCCGCAACCGATCGCTCAGGTCCACAGGCAGGGACCAGTTCGCATCCCAAGAAATGCAACTCCGCCCAGAGCCCTCGCCGTGCCTCGGGACTCAGTCCCTCCGCCTTACTTGCAAGAAACTTCTGCCAGCGGGCAAGCCCGCCCAACAAGGCGGAGATCTTCCCCTCCGATACTGGTGCCTGGGAGACTCTCCTAGCTAGGTCCTCGGCCAAAGCGGAAAACATGTCTGAATGACGGGACTCCTTCATCATCACGCCGAACAGCAACTCGGTTCCCTGCGGCGAGGATACGATCTCAAGTCCCCTGCAATTCGGCCAATGTCGCTTCGAAGGCACCAGCGATGGCTCCACCCGCAAAAGTAGCCCCCGTTGCCCGGACATCAGCTCGACCCCGGCATGGAGGGGGCAAGCGGCCGACGGGCGGATCTGCCGAAGCACCCAACCAGAAGCCTTGCGGCCCTTCGAGGCGTTCGCGCGTGCCGATTCCAGCTGTGGCCAAAGGTTTTCGATCTTCATTCCTCCTCCGGGTCGTAATCTTCATCACGCAGTTGCCGAATAAGAACAGGATTGGCCTTGTAGTTAAGCCGCCTTGCCGTGTGGCTGCTCGGGAAGCTGAAAACCAGCCCGAGGTAGGCTGGCTCCTCTTTGGCTAAACAAGGCTCCGCCGGACTTAGCGCGTAAAGCAGCAGGAGTCCGTGAGTCGACGGGCGGAGCTGGCGAATCACAACCCCGTTTGGTTCCGTCGGTTCGGGTTTATTCGCTCGTCGAGCCCGGTCACGCGTGAGTGCAAGGGCAACTTCGTCGAGCTGCTTTCCCAAGTACGACTGAAGCAACGCAACGTCGTCGGCACTGAACAACGGCTTTCCGTCTTCCGTCTCAGTGAAATCCCGTTTCGCCATCAGAGCCGATAGCATCGGCGCATCGAGTTGGAAGAAACAGAGGTCGAGCACCTGGTGTGTTGGGCTCTGGATGTTTGCTTGCGAAGTACTATAGCGAGAGGCTGTGGACGCTCCGTCCTCCTTCCGAACGGTCAGGCCGATACCCGTAAGACCGGCCACATCCCTCGTGAGCGCCTCACTTGCCTGAGTGCTGGACACCAATGCGACCGTCCAATTGGTTAGTTCGTCCTGGGCAGCTTGGCTGAGTATAAAGTCGACGACCCGGATTTTATCCACGGTGTGGCATTGGGGGTGAATCGACATGCTGGCTAGCAACTCGTGGCAAAGCTGCTTCGCGGTCACATCCCTCCAGACCAACGCAAGGCGCCGCTTTCCATCGCGCGTCCTTCTCTCGCTAGGATCTTGGAGCGTCGCCGTAAAGTCGCGAAGCGTTCGGAGATTCGCGGCACGAATCTCGACCCTCCGATCGAAATGTGCGGTCTGGATGAGGGTGCCGGCATACGAAAAGCGCAGGGTCTGGGCGTGGCACATCTTATTCATCGCTGTTACCATCAGGCCTGCAGGATGCGACCGAACACGCAGCCCGTAGTCTTCCGGCGTTCGCTTGCTTTCCGACATCATGTCGAAATCCCTGCGCAATTCTTCCTCGGCGAGACCGATGTGACGGTACCAGAGCCTGAGATCGGCTGTCGTGTAGAGACGGCACAAATCGAGATATCCTGGCCGGTAGCCGAACCACCGACCCATCTGCATCAGCGTGTCATACATCCTCGACGTCCGCAGGAAATAGCTCACCGAGAGCCCTTCTAGTGTCAGCCCCCGGGAGAGCTTGTCACCCCCAACCGCGATCACGTTGAATCCAGCTGGGTGATTGATGTAATCGAGCACGTCACCCGCCGTGCCATTGATTTCCTTGATCTCGATCCGCGAGACGGCCTCCACCAGTTGGGCTTCCACTTCCGACCAGACGACGGGATCGCCAACCTCTCCGGCTGCCCCCTGCTTGATTTCCTCGTAACGCGCGGCAAACTCATCTTGCCATAGGGACCCTAGTTCCTCCAGTACCGACGGCGAGCGGTCACCGTCGCCTTGCACAACCCTTCGTCTCAACGCGTCAAACTCGGTGCGGATGAGATCCGCCACGCGCTTTTGTACGTCCACAAAGCGCGTCACATGAACGAGCATCGAGTTGTGGGCGCTCGTCTGCCCCCTCGCGCGGCGTGCGGCACAAGTCAGAACGAAGCCTCGGATGGCATTTACCAATGATGGCGGTAACGCAGCAGGAACGTGGTCCTTTCGATGGGGCTGGGGAAAATCAACCTCATGATCATTGATCACATTGACCAAAGGAAGAGGATCAGTAGCTGGAATCCCGGCATCGGGGTCCTCGTCATAGCCAAAAACCCGTGCCGGTCCGCAATAGGTCTTGGGGGGCCACACGTTCAATATGAAGCTTCGCGGAAAAATGTCGTCTTCTAAATCATCTGCATGCGAACGTGCTTCCGGATTGATGAAGATGTTTGCGAACGGTGTCGCCGTGTATCCGACATAGGCACTTTTATCGAAGGCTGCAAGGATCTCGCGGATTCGACGGTTGATCACGGTGACCTTTTCTTCCTCGCCTTCTTTCAGGACCCTCTTCGTCTTGGTGTTGATGCTCGCTTGGTCAGCTTCGTCATCGATCACCAACAATGGCACTCCGTTGATCTTGCCGCCATGCTTCTGTCCCACATGCAACAGCCAGTCCCGCAAGGTCTTCAGGATACTTCCATTCTTCTTCACTACTAAGAGTGTCGGAACACCGCCAAGAGTACCTGTGACCTGGTTGCCAGCTCCTCGCTTGAAGTCACCCTCATCGGTGCTGTTGGTAAGGGAAAGAACGTGAAGCTCTGGCAACCCTTCTAACAGCCCCACACCCTTTCTTGCCATCCGGTCATGAAGGTGGTTGCCCTTTTCTGTCGCCAGTCCCAGAAACCCTTCATCAAGTCGCAACTGGGTCTGGCTCCGGAGATTTTTGTGCATACCCGCAAGCACGACGATCACACGGTAACCGGCGTCAGCCGCCTTGCATATTAGGCCTGTGTAATTGGCCGTCTTGCCGGACTGGACGTTTCCCACCACCATACCCCGACGGTCCCACTTCCCCTCCCGTGTCGGATCTTCAAGCCTGCCCAGTACCTTGTCTGTCTGCTCGCCGAGTTCGCGGATGATCGACTGCTCCCAGTTTTTCTCCTCTCCAAGCCATCGTTCGTAACGATGCCAGAAGTTCCAAGTGATGCTTGCCCGCTTGTCGGGCAGCCACTCCTCATGCCCCCTCGGGTCGTCCAACGCTGTCGAACTTCCTGCAAAGACGTTGAAGCTGTAATGAAGGTCCGAGACCAGTTCCTCGATATCAAAGGCTTCGGATCCCGGAATCACGGAACAGGCCTGGTTGACACAGGCCCGCACTGTCTCAGGCGCGGGCTCCGAATGTTGACGCAACAGGACGATCGCAATGTCGCGCGCTTGGCGGTATGCAGGAAGGTTTGAACTCATTTTGAGATTCCCTCTTGTTCGGCAAATGTTTCCAAGATCTCAGGAAATCGATGGAATGGCTCGGTGATACAGAGTCGACTGAAGGCTTCTGACGGTGTGTATCCGGTAATCGCGAGGGCTTTGAAGACTTCGCGCATCACGCCCAAGACTTCGCTTCCCTGTAGTCCTTCGAACGGTCCCGAAGTTTGGTCCGGCTTCTCCCGATCCGTGATGGTGATCAGCGGAACCGGAATGGTCTGCTCCACAAGCTTGATGAGAGCATTCAGGGGAGCTCGGTCCTGGCAGGCAGCAAGGGACGCTTTGACAAGAGGATGCTCGCGGTTGAGTTCATAGGAAACGAGGTTGTGACGGACCTTCTGCTGCCAGAGGAACACATGCTTGTCTGGGTCACGGGTTGTTAGGCGCGCACCCCTATGGGAATAAATCTGCTTCGCAAGGGATCGGGCCCTCAAACCGATCCGCTCCAATTCTTCTCTGAGCCCCGGCGGGGGAGTCGCCTTGCTTTTTGTAACGTCGATCTCCCAGGCAAGGTCCAAAGAATTGGGGATATCCACTCGGATCCTCGCGAGCTTGTAGTGTTCCTCAGGTTTCCAACCCTTGATTCCGAGCCAGTCGCCAGCCACCAAAAGACGGCGGTGGCGATAAACGTAAAACCCTTGATGGAGATTCCAACCTCGTGGCCCCGCCGCATGTTTGTGGACTTCGGAATCCACTTTCGACAAATGGGGAAGAACGAACGGTTCCACTTCGACATGCGCCCCTAGCAAACCCAGCCTCTCAATTGGAAGAGTCGTCGGGGAATACCTCGATGCCGCCAGAAACGGATCCCAAGCCTTCAACTCAAGATTTCCGACTTGGATACGAAGAGTTCCGGGCTTTGCGAGGAAGCGGTGGAAAACACACGCCAGATGCTCCTCAACCCCGTCGGACAACGAGAGGAAGCGATCTTGCGCCTTAGCATCCGACACGTCCGCGCCTTGAGAAAGACGATCCAACTTCTCCCAAACAATGCAGGTGCCCGATGGCAACGATTCGATCCTCGAACCCAACTGGCTCGCCAAAGGGGTCCGGGATTTCAACAACTGCCACGATTTTTCCCGATCAACATGGTCGAGATCCCAACACCGGCTTACAGGAACCGAATTCCTTGTCCGGCTTATAACGGTAACCCGGCGGGCTTGGGAAAAGGATGCTGTCTTCAGTCCAAGCCCGAAACGCCCCAAATCGGCAGGATCCCTTCGATCACGGGGACTGGTGCTGCCAGGACGCATGGCCTCACGGAGAGCTGGTTCATCCATGCCGCTCCCGTCGTCGGTGATGGCAACTGCAGAATCGGCACCGTTCCAATGGAACTGGATCCATACATTCTTGGCTCCGGCGAAAAGGCTATTGTCGACAAGGTCTGCGATTGCGGTCGGGAGGGCGTAACCGAACGCCCTCAAGGATTCCACCAAGTTTTCGGCGCGGGGCTCGACGAGATCGTATTCGGTTTCTGAGCTTGAGCTGGGTTGGCCTTTCACAAGCCTTTCGGTTCAGATGGTAATCCTGTCCTGTTCCAGTCCCTAAACGGCTTTCCCGAATTCAGGGTTTCGAAAGCATGCCCCTGCCATCTGGGCATGGGAACAGTAAAACTCGTCGTCCCGAAGTGATCCTAGCTCATATCGCCGCCACGCTTCTTTCGCCAAGTCCTTCAGGAAGACCGGCCAACCGCTCTGCTCATAGTATGGATTTATCAGCCTTGGCTCAATCGCCCGGATCTCAGGAATGTCTTCCGCGTCACTCAAAACCGTCGTTCCATGGTCGAGTGCGCCATCAGGGTGCAAACCCATGTAGAGAAACCCAACCGCATACCATGCCCGCTTCACCTCCCGTACCGGCAACGCTTTGAGTTCCCGAGGAGCCAATCTTGCGATATCAGATACCCACTCGGCCGCCTGCACTTCGGATTCCGGCAGCAGAACGACATTGATGCCCGACTTTTTCGGCTTCTTACCCATCTCCTTCAGATACTTCATCACAGCGTTGCCCACAGCTTCGCTCACCAGGGGGGGAACCGCGTTACCGATTACCCGGAACTGATGGGTCCGCGCCACTGGAAAACGGAACCAATCGGGGAAGCTTTGGACTCGCGCTGCCTCCCGAGGAGTAAGAGTGCGGTTCTGAACGGGATGGATGAACATGAGCCCGTCCTTCGACAAATGTGCGACAATCGTCGAACAGGGGCGTTCACGGTGCTGGCGGGTGTAGCGGTCCTTGAAGCTGGACTTGTCGTAGGGAAACTCGAAGTCGACGCCACGCCGCATGGCTTCCGCGGAACTTTCCCCCTCTTTCAGCAGCAGAAAATCGCGAAGATCCCTCTCGCTGTGAACTCTCGCCCGATGGGCCGTCAACTGCGTCGCCCTTTCTATCTCCAAAACATTGAAGAGGTAGTCCGAAGTCCGCTGATTCTTGACCACTTTCAGCCGGCGGCCCAGGTCATATTCGCTCTCTTCCTCGCCCTGCCCTGCTTTCAACGGTGGCAAATCCCCGATCGCATCGCCTAGGGTCGCTCCAACTGCCGCTCGCTTCGCGGGCTTAAGCTCGGGTCGAAAATACCCTGAAAGGTCTTCGCGGGTTCCAATGAAGAGCTGCCTGCGACGCTTTTGTGGCACACCGAGATCCACGCAATCTTCGATTTGGGCATGAACCCGGTAGCCCAGAGCCCTAGCTTCCGCTTGGACCTTGGAAAAGTATATCCCGCCCGACGCCGAACGGATTCCCAGTACGTTCTCCATGACGAACACTTTCGGCCGGAAGTGCCCGACATATCGGAGAAACTCCTTGTAAAGGTGCCGACGAGGATCCTCGGTGAGTCGGTCGCCATGATTGGCACCATCAACTTGCCGAGCGGTGCTGAAACCTTGGCAAGGGGGGCCACCCACGATCAGGTCTACCCGTTCGGTGCCGATTATAGCTTCCAAGTTAACCGGCGAGAAACTCGTCAGGTCGCGCTCCAATGCATGAGGAATTTCGGGAAGGTTCTCATGGAAGACCTTGATTGCCTCTTTGTTGAAATCGATAGCAGCTAGCCCCTCGAATCCTGCACGCCTCAAGCCAAGGCTAAACCCACCGCAACCGCAGAAAAGATCCAAGAAAGTGACGGGAGTGCTCATGGGACGGAAGGTATTCCCCAGAAATTAAGTTTTACGTAATATCTCTGCAAGGCTATTTCTGCCGGTGCCCCGAGGCTGACAGGGGACCTTGTGCCGGGCAAGCAAGTCCTACGGGGGCTTGCCGAATACCCCAGGAGCTACCGGCGGTGCGTTTCCTTGCGGCGCACTCTTTCGACGCGCGAGCCTACGGGACCTCTGGCGATGGATGGCGTTTGAACTTTACGGCTCCTTCTTCCAAAACTCCGAAGAAGTGTTCAGGATTCCAGCCCCCTCGGAGACTGGTTGGAAACCCAAGGCCCTCGCTACGAAAACGAATGGCATTCCCAGTCTCTGAGCAACTAGCGACCAATGAAACAGATTCAAAAGGGTTGGTGGAAACATCTTGCGCCAAGAGAAATCGTCCCACTGCGTGGCGAAGTTCAGGCACTGTTGGAAAAATACATGACGGGATCTGCCGGCGCCGAATGGTTCAAGGTGGCGAATCGCGAGGGAGGCGTATTCAGAGTGCGACACGGTCAGAAGGTGCCCGTTTTTCATGTCGTTTTCGTCCGTGGTAGGCCGCCATTTGTGGCCCCTCCTCAAGTGGTGAAACCCGGTCACCGTTGCGTAGGCAGAGCGACTCCGCTTGTAGGAGGCGAACTCAATCCTGATGAGCTAGTTCTTGAACCCGAGATCCGGGTCGAACTCGTGACTGACCCCGAATTTATCGCCGCTTCAGCTCAGGGCAGAACAAAAATTGATGAGGCGACGGTGTTGCAACCTAGCCTGATCTTCACCTGTCCAGCTCGTCTTCTTGTTGCTCCTCGCCACTCCCCGGATCGGTCGTTCGTTCTCTACCAGCACATTTTTGGTTCAGGAGGCAACTACCCCATCGACGGCTATTTTTACGTGGGTGTGACTCAGAGAAGCTGGCAAAAGCGCTGGGCCGAACATCGACGAGGAATCGACAGCGGAAGCCAGCTGCTCTTCCATCGAAAATTTCGAGAGGAACTCCAGCAGGGGCGGGTCACCTACATCAACCACAAGGTCATGGCGGTAACCGACGATCTTGAGAAGCTCTACGCGAGTGAGGAATGGCTCGTTGAGGAGCATTGGCATGATGGTCGCCGCCTGAACATGATACCAGGTGGGAAATCCGGCCTTCGCTACTTGCGTGAGAATGGCCTGCTGGGGCAACGCATTGTGCCATTGCCTGACGAGAGAGACGAGATCGTGGCAACTTGGCTCGAACAACATCCCCGCAAAGGTCTACCTGCACCTTGGGTTGCAGAAAGATGGCGGGACAACGAATGGGCAGTCGCGCAGATCTGTGGGAGAGAGGGTCGGCTCTCAGTTTCGCAGGTTCGCGCAATTCGAGCACTTTCGAAGGACTACTGCGCTGCCGAGATTGCAGCGAGGATCGGAGCCAAGAATGATGCTCAAGTTCAGCGCGTGATCGATGGCGAGACTTATACGCGGGTCGATTAGTCAGGTCGCTTGCTTCCGGGTGGTTTCATCCACTCCAGTCCGGGGATCCGCTGCCCTCCGATCAAGCAACTGTGCCAGTTGCTCCAAGCCGCCACATGCGATCACCGGTTCCTCAACAAGCCTCACACCGGCACAAATCTCGGGATCGAACATCCATGCGGGCACACCGCGAGTCGAATTGTCGGGAAGCCGCACATAGATCATGTCCCTCTCCCCACCGGCGGAACCGAAGGCCTAATGGTCCTTCCCGAAAAGCGGATGGAAGGGATAGAGAATCTTCGGAAACAAACCAAGACGCGCATTGTGGAGCGTGGCTGTTGGCCAGGACCCACAAGCCGCTTCCATCGAAGTAGAGGAGCTTGAGCAAGGTCCGGCGCTTGTTGGTGAAGGCGAAGACCGCGCCGCACTTCGGGTCCTCCTTGAGCTTGCCGGCCACCGCGTCGTGCAAGCCGTGAAACGACTTGCGCATGTCGCAGGGCTCCACCGCCACGAAGACCTTGAGGCTGCCGGGAAAGCTTAGCATGACCGGGACAGCTCGCGGATCAATGCGGCGGCGAGAGGCACTGCGGCCATGCTCGCGACATGGATCTCACCTCCACCCGGCAGGATCACGCTCAAGCCGGGATCGCGGCAAGGCCCCGCTGGCGCTTCGACCTCCACGAGTGCCAGTCCAGCCGGCGCGGGCAAGGCGGCCGGAGTGCCGGCATGCTTCCGCTTTTGGATCCAGGCGGCGAAGGTCTGGTATTTGACGCCGTGGAGGGCAGCGAACTTGGGGCCGCTCAAGCCGCTGGAAGCAAAGGCATCAAGGATCGCCTCCCTCTGTCCGGGTGCATAGCGGAGCCGGCCGCGTCGGTCGGACCTCACGAGAGAACCGATCACTCCGAGTCGTCCATCTACCTCTCGATGTCCAAGCGAATGCTCGCCAGACTCGCCGCTTGAGCACCTTTCAGACAGCCTCTAATCAATTTGTAGGAATAATGTTGCGTAGTCTCCAGCCGGATGCTAGCGGCTTAAAAGGTGGTGCTATTCGATCGCGCCCGATGCCGATGGGAGCTCGCAACCACTGAAAAGACATAACCAAATCAAGGAAATGAGAAAATGCGTTATCATTGCCACCGCAGCTATAGTTGCCTGCCTTGGCGTTAGCTATGCTGCCAGTGCTATGACTAAGATTAGCGACCTGGGAAGATGTGAAAATGGTCGTCAGTGCACTACATGCAAGGGCACTGGATGGAACGGTACTCAGAAGTGCTCGACCTGCACGGGCAGCGGTCTCGGCAGCTCTTATTGATCTTGGCTATTTGACGGCTCCCTTGCTATGGCGGGGGAGCCTTCGCATTTCCAATGAGGCACATCATAGTTCGGGCATGATAAAGGCGATGCTCCTTTGGCTGCTAGGCTCTGGATGGCTGCTTGCGGATGAGCTTTCCGCGCAGTTGCCGCCGCTTGAGCCGTTTTTTGTCGAACCGGGGCGTTTTCACGAATGCCTCAGTCCCAGCGGCCGCTGGATTAGCTTTCTCGGCCCGAACAGCGGAGGCGTCAACCAACTCTGGATGGTCAGCACGGAGAATCCGGGGAAGCCTGTTTGTATTTCCGATCCTGTAACGGGGGCCGTCACCACCTGCTTTTGGGTCCGCGGAGAACGACTGGTTTGGCAGGTACGAGGCGCTAAGGGAAACCCGCGGTTTTTCGTTGGCATTCCCGGTCAAGGATCAGTTGAAGAAATTCCCTTGCCCGACGGGTCCGTGGTCAGTCTCGCCGGCGTATCCGCAGGGGATGCTGAGCCTTGCTTGATTTTGGGAATTGCGGCTAATCCGACAGCTACCCCGAATCTCTATAGGTTGACCTTGGACGAGGGCGCTGCGCCCGTGCGGATATTCACTAACCACCAACGTGTTTGTAGCTGGGGTCTGGATATCCGCGGGGTTCCAGTCGCCGGTGTGCGCTGGATCGATGGAGGGGCTAAAGAACTGGTCGATTTACGGGATGGAGGGGACCGTGTGCTGCTCCGGGTACCGGGTGGCGACGATCTGCGGTTGCTTGCTGCGTCTGACGAGGGACGCCAGGCGTGGATCATTACAAACCAGGGTTCGGAGCTTACCCAGTTAAAGCGGATCGACCTCGTGACAGGAGCAATCCAGGCAGTCGCGGCCGATCCGTTGGGTCGAGTGGATGTGGAGAACGTAATCTTCGATCCACAATCCAACCGTCCCGTCGCCGTGAGTTATTTCGATGAAGTGGTGCGCTGGCAGCCGTTGGAACGGGAGTTTGACAATGTGCTGCAACGGACCATGAAAACACCAGATGATGGAGAGCTGGTTGTTGCCGGATTTTCTGCGGATCGGAGCCGCTGGCTGCTCGGCCGTCAGCGTGGCGGCCAGCCTGCTTCCGTCTGGCTTTATAACTCCGCAAGTCGCCGCTTGGGCCATTTGTGGAACGAACGCCCTGGCATTGATCCAGCTTGGTTATGTCAGACTAAACCGATCAGTATCACCGTGCGCGATGGCACGCGGATTCCAGCGTTTCTAACCACGCCGCGCACGGGCAAGGAGCCTTGGCCAATGGTGGTATTTCCTCATGGAGGGCCTCACATGCGCACAGTGACCGGGTTCGATGGGCGCGTCCAGTTTCTTGCCAGCCGCGGCTACGCCGTGCTGCAACCGAACTTCCGTGGTTCGCGGGGCTATGGCAAGAGCTTCATGAATGCCAGTGATCGCCAGTGGGGGACCGGGATAATGCAAAACGACCTAACCGATAGCGTTAAGGCCATGGTGCAGCGAGGCATTGCGGCGAAACACCGCGTCGCTATTTTTGGCGGCTCCTATGGTGGCTATGCCGCAATGGCAGGGCTCGCCTTCACCCCCGATGTCTATGCCGCAGGCATAAGCCTGTTTGGCATCTCGGATTTGAACGACTATCTTTCCCACCTGCCGCCCGATTGCGAGCCGTTTGTAGGCGATCTTGTCCGACAGCTCGGCGATCCCTCTACACCTGACGGTCACGCCGATCTGGAATCACGGTCACCACTTCATCACGTTGCGGCGGTGTCCAGTCCCTTGCTCATATACCACGGGTTAATGGACCCACTCATCGCACCGGATCACGGGCGTAAGATGGCCGCTGCCCTGCAATCGACAAGAAAGTCATTTTCTTATCTGGTAGCTCCGGACGAACCCCACGGATTTACCCGTGCCGAATCAGAGATGGCCGTCTATCGTGCGGTCGAACAGTTCCTTCACGAACATCTTGGTGGAGAACTTGGAGCAGAGCCCACCACGGAAGTTCGTGCGCGGTTGGAGGAATTTAGCGCTGCGGGGGGCGCGGACCTCCAGCAATATCAGAAAGCCACGCGGTAGCGTGTCGCGCAGACCGCGCCGACTTCTGGGATTTGATGGTTCGGCGGAATGGTGACGTTGCCGGCCGGAACCAGCTTGTCTCCGTCGTACAGGCCGAGGATAACGCTGCGTTTGGCATTAGGCCCGGTAATTACGAACGACGCGCTCTCGACGAATTTGGACTTCTGATGTGGACCGCCGCGTAGTGTCCAGAAATTCAGATGCGGCATAAGCGTCTGATGTTCAGTGTCGAGGTGAGGTCCAGGTTTGCCTGTTTCTGGCTGTGCAAAGGCAGGCCTTCTGCCAACCTCCCGCGATGGGGATCGGGACTCTCATAATGGTTGCGCTGGCAGGTTGGATCAACCGGCACCAGCAGCATGTCATCGATTTCCTTCAGGATGAGGTCCGAGTGCTCAGGGAGTTGCAGGGCAAGAAGTGAGCGGGTTCAAAGAAGTTGATCTGCCGGTTGGGGCTGCGTGAGATGCTGGCGGAGTCATGCTGTCCGTCCCCCCAAAACGAATCCCTGCGGCTAAGGATTCCCTTACGGGCGACAGCCAGCATGGCGAACTTAACTCTCTTTGGATCAGCAGCTTGCTGTTCATGCTGAGCCGGTATGGCTACTATGGTGAGGCAGAAGCATGAACTCCAATTCATGGGCGCCAATGAGATCCCCCTTAGAAGAGCTGCGCCGCATACTCGGTGGGCTCAATCTAGATCTCCGATGCCCACAGCCCCATGGAGGGGCTTCCTGACTTTGTCGCCGACTTTGAATGAGGCGCTAACATTGCCTTGTAGAGACCTTGGTCTACTCGCTCTTGGGGAATAACGTAGGAGCCCACCCTCCACGCCGAAGCGACAGTGCTTCCCTCCCCTGCCCAAGGGCTCCCGGAGCCTACGAGGACCGCCTGGCTTTTCGTAAAGCCAGCGTG
>NZ_JBBUKT010000022.1 GCF_038066715.1 Luteolibacter sp. Y139
CGTTCCTTTTCCGAAACGGTATCCAATTCTGTGAGGTGATCGAACCAGAGAGCTCGCTTAGTCCCAATAGCAGCGGAGTGCTCTTGCTCGTCACTGCCCAGCGCGTAATTCAAATGCACGGCGACGTGTTCGAACTGGTGACTTCGGGGGTCAGGTTCCCCGTGACCATCCGGCATTCGCATGTAGCTCCGGAAGGATGGGGGACGCTCTGCGCCCTGTCGACCAGCAAGTCGGCATGAAGCAGCGCTCCAAAGAGGCACGCTAGCTCCTCATCCGCCTGGCAACTCTGGATAACGCGGACGTTACTTAGGCCGATCGTTCCTCAGGGTAGGATTCGCCTCGATGATCTTCGTCGACACCCAATGCGCGATCTCGCTGCCGCGAAAATAGAAGAGCGCCACAAGGGCGATTGCAAACGCGAGCTTGATGGCAGCTTTGACTAGTCCCGAAATCACAATTGCTTCTGTGTAAAGGAGAGCGGGCAGTGTGGCAACACCCTTCGCGCTTCAACGCGCTTACGTGATCGAGCGGCTTTGGCGGATGGTGTGGCGGTATTAGTCGCGATACAGACGCCAAGCTGCAGGTGACCTCGGTGGCCGATCTTGTGCGGCTGACGGAGAAGGCGGGACTCGTGAAGCGGAAGTAGTCCCGGGCGGCCGCGAAAACGGCAAAATGAAAGGCCGATCTCTCAGGTGTCATCGCCGGACAAGACCGGCAGTGCAGCTTCGATCGTGCAATCGCAAGTGCCACAAGCGTTCAACTCCGTCTGGCACTCGTTGTAGAGCGTTAGCGTAAGTTGCGAGCCAACGACCTGGGCCTGGAGATCGATCACAGTGGTGAGACCCGTGAGCCGCGATGTCACCGTGAGCGCAAACTTCGCTCCGAGCCCGGCAGTGTCGGCAGGGTCGGGTTGAAGGGCCAAAGCATTCGGGATGAAGCTCAGGACCGGTTGGCGGTAGCCCGTGGTTCCCCGGTCGGTAAAGGCTTGGTCCGGGTTCTGCGGATAATTGATCACCCAATGGAACGCCAAGGCGTCAACGCCACCGGTGCCCGTGGCGGGATCGATGAAGGCGGAGGCGTCGATCTTGGCATTGACGGCCCCGTTGATCCGGTTGGCATTCGCGGCGTCGGGGTTCGTCACGTTTTTCGGAGTCGCGCCGTTCGTGATCACGATGAACTTCCCCTCCGGCAGCCGCGGCGGGGCGATGGTGCCGCCGGGCTTCTGTAGCCGGTAAAAGCGTGCAGGGTCGGCTGAGGGGACGGTGATGGAGAACAGCCCGTCGAACTCGGCGGGCCCGTCCACCGGGGTCCACGTTCCGGCTAACAGATCGGTGGTCGTTTCCAGTCCGCGACCCAAGCTGTCGTTCCAAGTCGGCCAAGTCAGGGTGTCCTGATTCCCTGCGCGATGGAAGGCCAGCACCGGCGGGACCGGCGGCAAGTTGCAAAGCAGATCGGCCGGAGTGAAGTTACCGGGGGCAAAGGTGAAGATCCGCAATTCGTCGAGCTTGCCCTTGAAGAAGGTCGCCCGCGGGTCCGCCGGGGCAGCGGCGAGGCGAAGGGTAAGGCCCTGCGCGCCTGGCAACTGCTCCACGCTCGCACCGGAGGCCACACCATTGATGTAGAAGGTGGAGCTGGTGCCGGTGCAGACGAAGGCCAGATGGGTCCACTGGCCCGCGACCATCGCTCCCGCCCCAAAGACGACCCTGCCGCCGAAGAGCGCGGAGAACGTGCCGGTGCTGCCATTCTTGATGATGCCCCAGCCGTTCGCACCGGGTTCCCCCGTGTAGACGATAACACCTTCGCCGCCCGACTGATCCGGCTTCACCCAGAGCTCCACGCCGAAGTCTGTGGTCGGCACGTTCCAGTTGCCGGTGGTGGCATGCTGGGTCCCGTCGAAGTCCATCGAAAGCCGGCTGTTGCCATTCGCGACGTCCGCGGAGTAGAGCGCGCCGGCGGTGACGACGAGAGCTTCCATCGAGCCATGGCCCGAGCTGTCCGCCGAGCTGGTGGCGACGGCTCCGGCAGCCGCGCCGCTATCGACCTCACCGAGACGGAAGTAGCGGATGGCATTCACTTCCGCGGCGGCGGGAAGAATCAGGGCAAGCGCCAAGAGCAGGCGCGTGGTTAAGGAAAACATGAGGAAGCTCGGATGACGGGGAGGCCCGGATAGAAGGGTGACGGGCCAAACAAAGTGCCCGGGTGCCGGAAGCAAACGGTCTGCTTCAACAAGTCAGCGGCTCCATCCATGCAGTAGGGTGGAAGATAAGTCAAGATGCGTGCAACGAGCGGGTTTGGTTAGACGAGCGACTTGCAATGTGCATGGATGCTTTCTGGATGGGATGGGCTGCCTCGGGCCAAAAGAAGGATGGACCTGTCGATCGCCTCGCGGCTTTGCGAGAGCGAGGAAGATGATTACGGCGCACATCACGCCGCCGCACTCCAAGTGCATGAACCCGGTCCGCCATTCAAACCAGCACCCATGTCGGACCTAGATCCCCTATGGCCGAAGAGCTTACTTCCGGGCTCGCTGCCGAGGAGGGCGGCGACCGGCTGCGTGCAGCCGAGGTTTACCGAATTCTAGCGATCTCGGCCTATCGTGCCGGCGCGGTCTCATCGGCGAAGATTTACTTTAGGCTATCGACCAAAACGGCCCCGGACTCTTGGATTGAAGTTCTCGGTCATCCGATACTCTCCCAGCTTTTCGACGATTGATGTGGCCGGCCGATTTCGAAGACTGATCGGACTCGCCGATCGACTCGGATTTCAGAGGAAGCCCCTTTCAACGCAGCGGCATAACGGAGGAATCTATACGCATGGCCCAGGAGTATCCGCGGAAAAACCTCGCTGGCAGTGCTCTGGCAAGACAACCCATGCCGGCATTCTGTGACTTCGCGCTGAAACTCGTCCGCCATCGGTCCCACCTTTCCTACCGCGTCCTTGAGCCGCTCGTTTGCCACCCCGAAATTCTTAGACGAATGTGGATGTGGTAAGCTTCGCCCGTGTTGATTGGTTGGCGGTAGGGCTCACCGTTCTTGGCGAGTGCCACCCGCTTTCGTCGAAGTGACCATTCTCGGGTTGTAATGGAATTTATAGGTTCAAATCGCACGTAGCCCGCGCATTTTGCCGCGCGAAAGGATGAGCAGGATGATTTCGGGTCTTCACAACGCGGCGGCTTCAGGATGGCACACATGCAGCAAGAGGCATGGCGATGAAAACATCCGATAATGGATCCAAAAGAGTGGCAGTGCTTGCGATGGACGGTTTTGAGCAATCCGAATTGCTTGACCCTGCCGGAGCGCTTCAAGAAGCTGGCGCGTCCGTGGTGATCGTGACTCCTGAGGGCGAAGCAATTCGGGGCTGGAAAGACAAGGAGTGGGGGCAAACGATCAGGGCGGATATGTCGCTAGGCGAAGCCGATCCGAAAGAATTCGATGCGTTGCTGCTGCCGGGCGGCGTGATCAATTCCGACAACCTTCGCACTTCCATTCCAGCGCAGGATTTCGTGAGACATTTCTTTGAAGCGGATAAGCCGGTCTTCGCCATCTGTCACGGTGCTCAGATCCTGATCGACGCAGATTTGGTCGACGGTCGTAAGATGACGTCGTATCACGCGATCTCCACCGACCTGATCAATGCGGGTGCAGAGTGGGAGAATGCGGAAGTGGTGGAGGACGGACGTTTGATTAGCTCGCGGGATCCCGATGATCTGCCGGCGTTTTGCAGCGCGATCTGTCGTGCGCTTGGGCTGAACGAGTCCCAATCCGTATGAGAGCGGAAAGGGGATTCGCCGGTGGAGAGAAGTGCTCGCCACAGAGGGAAGTTTTTCCGGAGCCCCTACCTCCCCTCCGCCCATTGTCGATCCGTGTGAGGGTGGGTCGCTCGGCTTCAGCCAAGGATAGCATGGCGACCAGATGAAAAATGTCACTCCAGGCCAAATCGACAATGGCGCAGCCAAGGTGAGCGACAACGAACGCTCCACATCTGGATTCGTCGCATCGCTGATGGATGACTTCATCCGGATTCCGGGGACCAATATCAGAATCGGGCTGGATCCGATCCTGGGTCTTTTTCCAGGCCTGGGGGATACGGTCGCCTCGCTTGTCGGTCTAGCGATCATCAACGAGGCCGGTCGGCGGGGCGTCTCCCGGAAGGTGCTGATCGCTATGGCTCTCAATATCCTCGCGAATGCCGCGGTCGGCGCTGTCCCTGTGGTGGGTGACCTCTTTTCGGTCTGGTTCAAATCCAACCGCCGAAATCACGACTTACTCCAGAAAGCCATGTCCGCCCAGATGTCGCCTGCTGAGCGCGAAACGGCTGCTCGGCATGCAGGCAGCTTCGCAATCTTGCTGATTGCCGGGGTGATGCTAGGAGTGGTCCTCATCGTAGTTGGCTCACTCGCGCTGCTGAAGCTGATCATCGGCTGGATGTCGGCCTGAAGCTTCCACGCGGATGCTTTCGATCGAACCTGTTCGGTTCACACCGGACTCTTTGATCGGGGAAATCAGGAAGGTACACTGCCGCTGGATTGGCTGGGTTGGCGTGCGAGGCCCGCTGTTCGATTCCATGAGAGTTTCCCGCCGATTTTAGGAAATCCCGTGACTCTCCTTGTCGGATTAGAACTCCTGATTAGATTGGCGACCTGAATGGGACTAAAGGGTGATCGGGTAGCAATCGTTGGAGCCGGGCCGGGCGGACTGACCGCGGGAATGATTCTCGCCCGCAGGGGTTTCGACGTCACCATTTACGAGAAGCAGAACCGCGTCGGCGGCCGCAACGCCGAACTTGCCTTCGACGGTTATTCCTTCGACACCGGCCCGACCTTCCTCCACCAGAAGTTTACCCTCGACGAGGCCTTCGAAGAAGCTGGCCGAAACTCGGGCGACTACCTCGATTTCCGACTGCTTGACCCAATGACGCGCCTCTCCTGGGGCAATGTGTCGATCGACACGACTCCCAACCCGGAGCAGATGGCCGACAATATCGACCGCGTTTTCCCGGGGAACGCCGACGGCTTTCGGCGCTTCATGGCCGATCACGCTATCAAGATGCGGAGGATTTACCCCTGTCTTCAGAGGCCCTACCATGAGATGCGGGCCTACTTGAGCACGACGTTGCTCAAGGCCTTGCCCTACGTCGCCACCACGGATTCGGTGGTCGATGTACTCGACCGCTACTTCACCGATGATCGGCTCAAGCTGGCATTCACCTTCCAGGCGAAATACCTCGGGATGTCGCCCTGGCGCTGCCCCGCGTTGTTCAGCATCCTTTCATACACTGAATACAAGTTCGGGATCTACCACGTGCAGGGCGGCCTGTGCCGAATCTCCTCATCCATGGCACGAGTCTTTGACGAGCACGGCGGGAAGCTGAGGCTTGGTGCTCCTGTCAAGCAGCTACGCTTCCAAGGCAGCCGAGTAGTAGGCCTCGACCTTGAGGGTGGCGAGACGGTTGAATGTGACCACGCTATTCTTAACGCCGATTATGCTTACGCTGCGACCTCTTTGATGGGCGAGCGATCGAGGAAGCCGAAGGAGCTTGAGCGGAAGAAGTTCTCCTGCTCGACCTTCATGCTCTACCTCGGTCTCGACAAGACCTACCCTCACCAGCCGCACCACCACGTGATCTTTGCCGACGACTATCGCCGCAACGTCGAGGAGATCCAAAGTGAGCACGAAGTCTCGGATGACATGTCAATCTACGTCCGTAACTCCGGCGTGATCGATCCTCTGGTCGCCCCGGAGGGGAAGTCCGGCATCTACGTCCTGGTGCCTACCATCAACACCCGCCACGGCCTCGACTGGGCTACCCTCGGCCCGGTCTACCGCGAGAAGGTGATTAATCGGATCGAACGGCAGACGGCGATAAAGGATCTGCGCCGCCACATCGTCGCCGAGCGGATGATCACACCAGCCACTTGGCGGGACAATCTCGACGTCTTCATGGGGGCGACCTTCAATCTCGCGCACACGATGGACCAGATGCTCTACCTGCGGCCTCACAATCGGATGCGCGGACATCACAATCTCTACCTGGTCGGCGGCGGCACCCACCCGGGGAGCGGCCTTCCTACCATCTACGAAAGCGGCCGGATTTCCTCGAACATGATTTGCGATCAGCTCGGCGTGTCCTACGAGACGTCGGACTTGGCGAGCGCCCTGCTCTGACCGGACTTCGCCAAGATCCGTACCAGTCGGATCCGGTTGTAGCGCTGGATCGCGATGCAGGGAGCGTTGGCGGCCAGGATGGCCATTGCCATTACCAGATCTGCCCACATTGGATTCCAGAGGAAGAAAGCGGGCGTGAGCGCCAGAGCTGTCCAGTGGCAGGCCTCGGCGCGCCGGGTTTCGGCAAGGAATCGGCGCAGGTGCTGTGGCCCCTTGTCGCGCAGCGACGCCTTCGCGAACCCGCCGCGGAACCAGCTCGCGCCATCCGGCACCAGATCCTTCCAGCGCTTGATTAGAAGGAGCCGCTCGAACCACCTTACCGACCCACCAACACCGGGGCTGATCTTCCAATCAAACCATCCGGACGGAAGGCGGCTGAACATCCATGCCAGGACCAACTGTAGCACGGGGATGCCGCAGGCATTCAGGGCAATCACCCAAGGAATCGGCAGTTCAAGCGCCATGAAGCTTTCGGCCTTTCCAAGTTGCTTTCCTGCCGGCGGGACCGAGCGAGCGAGCGAAGACCCCGAGGTAGAAGATCAGCACAGGCGGATAGAGCAGTCCGCAGAGGGGCGAAAATGCCCCGACCTTCCGCTGCATCGCGATCATCTGGAGTGCGAAAGCCCCGTAGACGATCCAACCCAAGGGCGTGACGAAAGGGGCCACGACACCGGTAATGAGTCCGCCGATCCAAGCCGAGATCATCACCAGGGTGAATGCCGGCGTGGCGGCCGCTCCGGCGGCGAATCCCTTGGTCCAGCCGTTAACCAACTCCCCTAGGCCCCCGGGATACATCCGGAAAGCGATCATTCCCCGGCCTGTCATGGCCGCGGTACTCGACCCCACCGCCCGGACCCGTCCGGCTAGTTTGACGTTTTCAAGGATCTCCGCTTTCACCGATTCATGGCCGCCGGCGCGGTTGTAGCTCTCGCGGTCGATCAGCAGGCACTGGCCGAAGAGTCCTTGCGGCACAACACCCATGACCATGATCAGGTTGAACATCGCGGAGGCCTCTTCGTGGAGTTTCTCGATGGCATGATACGGGCACGCTGCCAGGGCTCCGCCTTGATAGCGGGCGAGGAGTTTCTCCAGGCCGCGCTCTTCCAGCCAGCAGTCGGCATCCAAGAACAGAAGCAGTCGGCCGGATGCAGCCGCAGCCCCGCTGTGACAGGCCCAGGTTTTGCCACGCCAGGAATCGGGCAAAGGGCCTGGGTTGACCACGGCCGCACCCGCCGCAGTGGCAATCTCTCCAGTGCCGTCAGTGGAATCGTCATCAACGACGATCACTTCGCAGGGTGGTAGCGCCTGTGCCGCAATCGAGGGAAGCAGGCGGGGCAAGTTCGTCGCCTCGTTGCGGGCTGGGATGATGATTGAAACCTCCCTGGCCATCCCTCGGGCTCCGGCACCGGGGTCGGGAACCCGGAGCCGAAGTAGCAGGGAAAACGATGCCAGCCACTGAACCCCGCCGACCGCCAAGATGATCAGTTCCGGTCCCATTCGACGATCTTGGCAGAAACGTTTTGCCCGCACTGGACTACCATCGGCATGCCTCCACCCGGGTTCACCGAGCCGCCAACGAAGAAGAGGTTCGGGTATCTGGTGCTCTGCTTCGGTGCCTTGAATGCGAAGTTTTTCAAGCGGTCCGAGACCACTCCGTAGATCGAGCCTTTGTTGGATTTATACTGTTCGCGGATGTCGTGAGGGGTCCAGAGGTGTTCGACTACCACGTGCTTCCGGAGATCCCGAAGTCCCATCCGCTCCAGCTTGTCGAGCACCCGTTCCTTGAACGCTTGGTAATCGTCGGGGCCGAGGGGCCGCTCTTCGTCGATGTAGGGGATGTGCGGCAGGATCTTGAGGGTGTCGCATCCATCGGGAGCCACCGTTGGATCGCTGCGTCCTGCGGCAACCAGATAGATCGTTGGATCATCCGGGAGCCGCCTCTCCTTGAATACGGCGCGGAAGTGAGCCTTTTGGTCTGAGGAGAAAAAGAAGTTGTGATGGGCGAGCTGCGGGTAGGTGGTGTCCAGACCCAGCTCAAGGATCAGCCCCGAGCATGCAGGCTCGTAGCGCGACAGGCTATTCATGAACCGCTCGTCCTCACCGAGCAGTTCGGCATAGGCAGGGATTACTTCCATGTTGGAAACCACGATATCCGCAGGCTGGAAACTTCCGTCGGCGTGCACAATCCCGGTGACCCGACTTCCGTCCCGGCGGATTTCCTTCACCGCACTCCCCAGGTTCACGCTGATGCCCAGCTCGTCCATTAGGCGGCCCAGGCCTTCGGCAATGCCATAGAGGCCACCGGGCACATACCAGAGATCAAAGCGGAATTGAATGGCCGGCAGGCAGTTCATAAAGGCCGGAGCTTGGTAAGCCGAAGAACCGACGTATTTGATGAAGTAG
This sequence comes from Luteolibacter sp. Y139, assembly GCF_038066715.1. Taxonomy (NCBI): domain Bacteria; kingdom Pseudomonadati; phylum Verrucomicrobiota; class Verrucomicrobiia; order Verrucomicrobiales; family Verrucomicrobiaceae; genus Neoluteolibacter; species Neoluteolibacter soli. Next base: position 8,568 of record NZ_JBBUKT010000022.1, read on the forward strand.
TCGAAAATGTCCCGCATCTTTGCCGACTTCAGGTGGCGACTCACGCCACCGTGCATGGTCCGGAAGAAGTCGAACTTGGGGAATTGAAAGAAGCCGTAGTGTTCGGAGAAGTCTTTGGCCGTATCCAGTCCTTTCTGGAAGTATCCCTCGTCCACGAGGTCGAAGAGGCGCGAAGAGTAGGCGAGGAATCGCTCGACCGCTGCCGGATCCTCGCCGGCCTTTGCGGCCTCTTCAGCCATCACCGCGGGATCAGGGTGGAGGTCGATCGATACGCCGTCCTCAAAGAAGTTCCGCCAGTGGGGGCGGACCGGCTGGATGGTGATGTAGTCGGACATCCGTTTGCCGGATCGCTCGAAGAGGCGCTCGAAGATGTGAGGCAGCGTGAGGATTGAGGGACCGAGGTCGAAAGTGTAGCCGCCCTTGCGCAGTACGTTCAGCTTTCCGCCAATCTGGTCGTTCTTCTCAAAGATGCTCACCCGATACCCGGACTGTGCGAGCGAGATCGCGGCGGAAATGCCGCCGAGACCCGCACCGATGACGATCACATGCTTGCTGGCAGGGGGTATTCCGGACACGGAAGCGACCATCGCGCGGTTCGGGCTTTTCGCTAGAGAATCCGTGGATCCAAGGTGAAGATAACGGACTGATGTCCGGCTTCCTCCTTCCCGATCGCCAGCGAGCCTGGCTTGCCTCGCAAGGTTCGCGCGATGTCGGGGCGCGCAAGGACTCGCTGAAGAAGCTGCTGGCAGGGTTGGATCGTTATGAAACCTCTCTAATCGACGCCCTTAATTCGGACCTCGGGAAGTCCCCGATCCAAGCCTACACCTCCGAAATCCACCTTGTGAGGCAGGAGATCGGCCACGCCCTCAAGCATTTGAGAGGTTGGATGAAGCCTCAGCGTCGCAAGGTGCCGGCGCTTGCTTGGCCCGGCCGCGCGGAGGTTAACCGGGATCCCTGCGGTTCGGTCCTGATCATCGGACCATGGAATTATCCGGTGCAACTGCTCCTCACTCCTTTGGTAGGCGTGCTGGCAGCGGGGAGTTGCGCAGTGCTCAAGCCTTCCGAACATGCGCCGGCCACGAGTGCGGCAGTCGCGAAGCTTGTGGCAGACAGCTTCGACCCAGGAGAGGTATGCGTGGTGGAAGGTGACGGTGAACGGGCGGCGGAGTTGGCCGCCGCGCCGTTCGATCACATCTTCTTCACCGGTGGGATCGGCACGGGCCGGAAGATCGCTGCCGTCGCTGGAGGGAATCTGGTTCCCGTCACGTTGGAACTCGGCGGCAAGTGTCCTGTGCTTCTTTTCCCCGCCGCAACCGAGCGGGAGCGGACATTGAAGTCCTTGAATGTAATCGCCCGCCGCATTGCTTGGGGAAAGTATCTGAATGCCGGACAAACCTGCGTTGCTCCCGATCATGTCCTCGTGGACCGTGGGTTGGCGGAACCTCTGGTGGATGCCCTGGGCCGCGCCTTCGACAGCTTCGGGCGGGAAGATCTGGGTCGGATCGTGAACCGCAGCCACTTTGACCGCTTGATCGCATACCTGGGCGAAGGCCGGATACGCCATGGTGGCAAATACGACTTCGCCGATCTCATGATCGAGCCGACCGTTGTCACCGATTTGCCTACTGACGCATCCGTTCTTCAGGAGGAAATCTTTGGGCCAATTCTCCCTGTCGTCCCCTACGAAGATCTTGAGCAAGCCTTGGCGGCGCTGGAGCCTCTACCGGCCCCGCTGGCACTCTATGCCTTTACCCGCGACCCGGGCACACGACGTCGCATCACCGCCAGAACGAAATCGGGGAGCCTCTGCTTCAATGATACAGTGGTGCAGATCACGGGACCTACATTGCCTTTTGGAGGCCTCGGCCCGAGCGGCATGGGCCGCTATCGCGGGCGGGCAAGCTTTGATGCCTTCACACGGGAGCGATCGGTAATGACTCGGTCGGTTTGGCCGGACCTTCCATTCCGCTATCCTCCGTCTCCGATCCCGCTTGGAAAACTGAGGAAATTTCTCAGACGATTTGGAGAAAGATGAGCAGAGGAAGAGCGCTTGGAATATTATGGAAGGCTTGCTTAATCCCTGTCAGCAACGAACAAGGTGTGCGTAAACCTCTTGGCATTCGGATACGCCTTTGCTTCGACGCACTCCACCTGTTTAAAGACGCGACGAAGCACCTTGGCAAAGGATCTATCGCGGTGAGCCGACCAGTAGACGACGCGGCCTTTCGGCTGCAATGCAGCCATCACCCGCTGCACCCCGCCGTGGTTGTAGAGGCGCGCGTTGCCCGTCTGGACTAGCGCATCGGGACTGTTGTCCACGTCCAACAAGATCGCGTCGTACCGCTGCTTACCATCTAAAAGCTCATAAACATCACGTAGGTGGATTCTCACTCGCGGGTCATCGAGTAGGAGCCCATTTACGGCCTGGAGGTGCGCCCGGTTCCAGGTAATGACTTCGCTAAGTAGCTCCGCGATATCGATGATTGCGTCCGCTGCGCAGCATTCCAGAACTCGCCGTAGCGTGAAACCAAACCCCAGTCCGCCGATGAGAATGCGCTGTTTCGACGCTGGCACGCCATTGCAAGCAAGCTCTGCCATCGTTTGCTCTGAGGCGCTGGCGGTTGTTGACATCAATTGGACGCCATCAATTCTCAAAAAGTAATGCCCATCGTGCTCATGCAGGACCAGTTGCGCCCCATCCGGCGTGTGGCACGAGCAAAGCGAGCGGGTAGTTTTCATTACGGAGGATTATATAGTTCACCGTGCTTCGTTCCGCCAATACTTGGGGCGGGCTGCAGGGATGTCCGCCAGTTGGTTTGAGGAAAGCGGTTCGACCGCGCTGGCGAATGCCAATTGGCGCGCGGTCTCAGGCTCACTGCCAGCATGCTCGATCGCTGCGAGGCCTTCATCTGGCGGTAGACCGATCCGAACTAGTAACGAGGCAGCAACCGTTCCGGTTCGCCCGACTCCGGCGGCGCAATGGATAGCGAGAACGGTTGCCGGTGAATGCAGAAGTCCGATCAGTCGGTCCAACATTATCAGGAATGTTGGTAGATCCTCCGGAACCGATCGATCACGGATTGGAAACTCCAGCCAGCGCTCGCCTAGTTCCGTGGCCTCCAGAAACCTCCAGTAATCGGGAGCCTTTCGCTTTCTCTCTGCTTCCCCGGCCAGGCAGACGACCCAGCCCTCAGCGTCGCCCTTGGTCAGCTGCTGCCAGAATCGGACCTGGAATTCTGCCGGTCGCCAGTAGCCGGGCATGTTTGTGAGGTAAAGGCGGCCAGGGAAAAGCGTGGGAAGGATTACAGGACGGAAGGGAGAACAAAGCATGGGGAATCTTCATTCCAGCATATGTGGGAAGGGGGGCACCGGCTCTTTCCGAAACACGCCCGTAGGCACGGCGCTTTGATATACCCAAGCGGAACCTTTACGGAGAGCGCCAGAAGGCCCGTCGTTTCGGGCTTCTCGGACCTCTACGAGGGCGCTTGGGCTACGAAAAGCCACACGAGCTTCGTAGGGTACTTTAGCCTTGGCTCGGAGTGGTGCGGAAACATCCAGGCGCTCTCCCGAGAGGAACTGGCCTCGCTTTCTTCGGCCCTGCGGACCAAGGTGCTCAGTTTCACTCCCAGCGCGTTGGCTAGAGCCTTGCAAACAAACACGGTGGGGACACGATCACTCCGTTCGAACATAGTCAGACATTGGGCAATGATCGAGATTTTTGAGCTAATTGCTTTTTTATCGGTGCGATGAGGATAGGGTGTCATCTACCATGGTAAAAGTAGCACTGTTCGTCCGGCTAGAAGCAAAGCCCGGAAAAGAAGAAGACGTTGAGACCTTTCTTAAGGGAGGTCTTCCCCTTGTCATGGATGAGCCCGCCACCACTGCGTGGTTTGGGATTCGTCTTGGACCCAGCACTTTTGGCATCTTCGATGCGTTTCCTGATGACGCC
>NZ_JBBUKT010000023.1 GCF_038066715.1 Luteolibacter sp. Y139
GCTCGCCGGCACCACCATTCTCGGTTCGAGTTCCGCGCTTGCCGCGAACTGGACCGGCACGGTCAGCACCGACTGGAACAACTTCGCGAACTGGAGCGGCGCGACTGGTGGCTCAGGTGTCGTCACGGTTGCCGCCGCACCGCCGAACATCGCGACCATCACCGCGAACATCAACCCGATCCCGACCAGCATGCTGATCGGCAATACGGCGGCGGGCCGGATCGATCACCGCGCGGGCACTGCCAGCCTCGCCACCGATGGCGATATTACCCTGGGCCGTACGGGCGGAGGCAACGGCACTTATAACCTGGCCAACACCGGCGGTGCCGGTGGAACGCTGACAGGCTTCGCCCAGGGCTCCGGCACCCTGACCGTGCCGCGGAACGTTCTTGTCGGCGGCTCGATCGCTGCCGCGACCGGCGCGATCAATATCAACACCACCGGCACGCTTTCGATCGGCGGCCAGCTTACCTTGGGAAACCTCGGTGGCACGGGCACGGTGAAGATGGATTCCGGCACGCTGACGGTGGTCAACGAGTTTGAGATCGGCAATGGCACCAGCGGCACCGGCACCTTCAGCATGTCCGGCGGCACGGTCACGAAATCGGGCGCTGGCACCGCGGTCAGCGTGGGCGGCGGCCTCACCACTGCCGGGGGCAATGGCACGGCGAACCTGAACGGCGGAGCCTTCACCACTGCCGGCGTCTTCCGCATCGGCCATGGTAGCGGCTCGATTGGAGCCCTCACGGTTGCTGGCACCAATCTCACCGTGGGTGGTGAGTTCTGGGTCGGCAACCAGACCGGCGGCTCGGGCACCATGACCCTGTCGTCTGGCTCGGTCACCACGAACAGCTGGGCTCTCGTCGGCCGCAAGGATGATGCCAATGCCGGGGTTGGCGCGACGGGATCGGTGACCATGACCGGCGGCACGTGGACCAAGTCGGGAGACAACAATTTCGTCGTTGGCGACACGGGTGCCGGCACCATGACGATGAGCGGCGGCACGGTGATCGTGAATCCCTCTGCGGTCACGGATCGCGGGATCACCTGGATCGCCAACCGCAATTCGTGCACAGGCACACTTACGATTTCAGGCGCTGCCGATTTCCGCAGTCCCCGCATCGTCCTCGGCGTGCAGGCGAACACAAGCGGCACCCTCACCCTGAACGGGGGGACGGTGAGAACCAGCTCGATCGCCGGCGGTTCCGGAAACAGCGAGGTCACTTTCAGCGGCACCCAGATCATCGCCACGGGTAACAGCGATGTTTTCATGGATGCTCTCGTCACCTCGAACATCGCAGCCGGTGGCTTGAAGGTGGACTCCGCGGGATTCACCGTCGCGGCACCCCAGCCTCTCGGCGGCGCAGGAGATGTCACCAAGTCGGGAACCGGCACCCTGAAGCTCGTGGGAGCCAATACCTACACCGGCAATCACATCGTGACCGGTGGGAAGCTGCTGCTCTCCGTGGATACGGCCGCCACCGGCAATACCACCGTATCTAACAATGCGGGCTTCGGCGTGGTCCAGCAGGCCGGCTTCGGCACCCTGGATCAGACCAATGTCGCGTTCGGCTCTGCAGGTGGCTCGACCACCTTCGACGTCGACCTCGGTGACAGCTCCGGGAATCCCTCGGTGGCTCCCTTGAATGTGACCGGCACGCTGACCCTGAACGGCCCCGTGACGATCAACGTGCAAGACCTCGATCTGGATGTCGGCACCATTCCGCTGATCAGCTATACCGGCGCGAAAGCCGGTACCGGAAGCTTTGTCCAAGGGACGCTGCCGCTCGGCGTGACCGGGCATATCCAGGACAATGGCAGCGGTCTCGTGTCACTCGTGGTGGAGGCGCTGAACTATCCGGTGTGGACCGGTGCGGTGAATGGCAACTGGGACTTCGCCACACAGAACTGGCAGGATGCCGTGACCAGCGCCCCGCTCGCCTTCGCCAATAACCTGCCGGTGATCTTCGCGGAGGTGGACGCGGCGGAGAAGGCGAACGTCACCTTGAATACCACGGTGATTCCGGGATCGTTGCGCTTCGACGCCTTCGGCAATCCCTACACCATCTCGGGCACCGGGAAGATCTCGGGAACCACGGGACTGGTCCAGGCCGGTACTGCCAATCTCACTCTCAACACGGCGAATGATTTCACCGGTCCGGTGCAGCTGTTAGGCGGCACCACCTCCATCAATACGGTCTCGAATGCCGGCAGCGCCGCCTCCTTGGGAACCGGCACCTCGCCGGTCGTGCTCGATGGCGGCAACCTGAACTACACCGGGCCGAACGCGACCACCGACCGCGGCCTGTCCATCCTGTCACCGGGGGCGCTGCTTACCAACGCCAACAACCTGACCATTTCCGGCCCCCTTTCCGGTGTGGGAGGCAGCTTTGCGAAGGATGGTGCAGGCAATCTCACCCTCTCCAATGCGGGTGCGAATGTTCTCAGCACCGCGGGCAACGTCCTGGTCCACGGGGGAACCCTCACCCTGGCAGGCGGCAGCCATTCGGTCACCGGCGAACTGTGGGTGGCAGATCAGCCGGACGTCCCGGCGAACATGGTGCTGAACGGCGCCACGCTCACCACTTCGAATTGGGTCGCCATCGGCCGCGGCAATGGCAACGCCGGCGTGGTCAATGTCACCGCGACGAATTCCACCATCAACTCGGTGAACTTCAGCAGCGGCTACAACAACGCCCTCGCCAACAACGAGAGCGAGGCCTTCATCACGCTGAACAACTCGATCTGGAACAACGGCGGGGTCACCTACCTGGCGGAGAGCTCTGCTTCCCAGGCCACGATGATTCTCAACGGCACATCGCAGTACAACATCACCGGCAACTTCCTGCTCGCCCGCCTCGGCACGTCGCAGGCGACGTTCACGATGAACGGCACCAGCAAGCTGACCAAGACGGGTACCGCCTACAGCTCGATCGGCACCGAGGGGAACGCGGTGATGAACGTGAACGACAATGCCATCTTCTCGGCGACCGGCGGCGACTTCAATGTCGGCGACGTGGGCACCTCGAACAGCGCTCTCAACATCAACGGTTCCGGGTCCGTAATCGCGACCCAGGTTTACATCGGCAAGAACACCAACACGACCGGCGTTCTCAATCAGGCGGGCGGCTCCTTCCAGAGCGGCAGCTTCATTTCGATCGGCTCGAACGGGGGCGTTGGCACGGTGAATCTTTCCGCCGGCTCGCTGACCGCCACCACGGTCATCAACGTCGCGGGCACCGGCAGCGGCACGTTCAATATCTCCGGCACCGCGACGGCCACGGCCAATGGCAACGGTGTCTTCGTCGGTGCCTCCCCGGGAGGGTTTGGCGTGCTCAATCTCAATGGGGGCACGCTGGTGACCAAGGTGGTCGCCGAAAACACCGGCGGTCTCAGCACCGTGAACTTCAATGGTGGCTTGTTGAAAGCAGCGGCCGGAGCCACCGCGACCTTTGTCGGACCGATCGACAATGCGGTCATTCAGTCCGGCGGTGCCTTCATCGATACCAATGGCCAGACCCTCTCGGTCACTGCCAACCTCAGCGGCACCGGTGGTTTGACCAAATCGGGAACGGGCACGCTTACCCTCTCGGGAACCAACACCTACACCGGCAACACGACCGTCAGCGCGGGCACCCTGTCACTGGGAGCGGCCTTCCTCGGAAACTCCTCCACGGTGAACATCGCGTCCGGTGCGGTCCTGAACCTGACCCATGGCGCGGTCGATCAAGTGGCCACCCTGATCCTCAATGGTGTTTCCCAACCAGTCGGCACCTACTCCTCGGCCACCCCCGGCGGTTACATCACCGGCAGCGGCAGCCTCCAGGTCACCGGCGCGGTGGCTTCTCCATACGACACATGGATGTCCGGCTTCCCGTCGATCCCGCTGGCCGATCGTGATCCGGGCGATGATCCGGACGGCGATGGCTCCACCAATGCGGTCGAGTTCGCGCTCGGCAGCACGCCGAACAGCGGCACCAATAGGCCGAAGGTCTATCAGATCATCGCGGACAGCAGCGCCGATGTCGACTCGACCAAGGAGTTGCTGCTGACCATCGCGGTTCGCAGCGGCGCGCCGGCCTTCACCGGCAGCCCGTCGCCGACCGCGACGCAGGACGGCTACACCTACACGATTCAGGGTAGCACCAACTTGGGCAGCTTTGTCACCGCCGCGGTGCCGGTGACGACGGTCGCGACTGGCCTCCCGGCCGCGCCGGCCGGTTACGAGTACCGCACGTTTAGTTTGACCGGGTCGAACGGTAACCCGACGAGGGGCTTCATGCGGGTCGGCATTACGCCCTGATCATCGTCGGGAGAATAGGGGCCCCGGTCGACTTGGGCGACCGGGGCTTCCTTATTTCGCCCCATCACAAACCAGCTTCTTGCCAGACCCGGCCGCGATGAGCGGCCGGGTTTCTTTTTGGGTCGTCCAAGCCGGTTTTGAAGCCCCCGGGACGAGCCATCTTTACAGCTCTCAAGGGGGCTCCCTGAGAAAAATTTCCCGCCCACTAAACCCGGCGCGAATGTCCGCCCCCTCGGCATCGCATTGAATTGCAATCCAGACCCTATCCCATCGGGTAAAAACCGCTGTTTGTATGACAAAAACGGAAAACCGCGGATTGGTGAAAACATACAAGTGATCAGCTGCCTTTACATTTGCCCGTTTCCGGGGCTGACGGTGTGAGGGTGACGTTGGATTTCATAAAAATCCAACGCAGCAATTCCTGACTTCTCTCAGATGTCAAATTTCGGGCGCTTAATCCGCGGATCGGCAAAAAGGTCGATTTATTACAGGTTCGCCTCGTCCAATTAATTGAATATTAGACGGTTAACGTGGATTTGTCGCAATATTCACAGAATGGCAAAGAATTTTGTTTCAATGGAAAACGGATTTGTTATTCCAAATTTACTCGGATGAGCGGACCCACGCTCGTACGGGTAAAACCCAAAACCCAAAAAACCCATCCCTGACGATCCGTGGACTTTTCCAAGGAAGTCGACCCCCGTTCACCCAAGGAAACGGTAAAGACATACACAGGCGTCCTGTGCACATGTCTGCAACTTCTCTCTCAGACCCCATGAATAACCCGACCCTGACCCCGATTACCCGTGCGTCCCTCCTCGCCACGGCGTCTTACAATACCCGCTGGTTCGCCAGCCTACTCGCAGGAACGACCGTGCTCGGTTCTGCTGCTTTTGCCACCACTTGGGACGGCACCGGCACCGTGGTGACCGACTGGAATGACAATGGCAACTGGGTCGGCGACGCCGGCACCGGTGGATCGAATGCCGTGATCGGAATCAACTCACCGGTCGCCACCATTTCGGCGAATATCGCCGCGACCCCCGTGGACATCCTGGTAGGTGACGGAGCTGGCTTGAATGGCCGCGTGGATCACACCGCCGGCACGGCACAGACCGGCGGCGGCAACTGGATGGTCGTCGGCCGCGGCAGTGGCACGGGCCTGTACAATTTGACCGGCTCCGGCACGGGCGGCACCTACACGGGTCGCTCGCAAGGCAGCGGCACCATGAATGTGTCCGGTCGCCTTTACGTCGGCGATGGCGGCGGCAGCGTTGGCACCGTCAATGTCCACACCACCGGCACCCTTGCGATCGGTGGCGAGTTCAACACGGGTTTGAACGGCGGCACCGCCACGGTGAATATCGATAGCGGCACCGTTACCAACGGCGGCTGGCTGCGCGTGGGCGCGGGCAGCGGCGGCGTTTCCACGCTGAATATTTCCGGCGGCTCGGTGACGAAGAACGGCAACGATCACATGATCCTTGGCGACAACGGCGGCTCGCAGGGAACCATCAACCTGAGCGCGGGCACGCTCAACGTGAACAACGAGTGCTGGATCGGCCAGAACGGCGGCAAGGGCACCATCAATCTCACCGGCGGCACGCTCACCAACAACAGCTGGGCGGCAGTCGGTCGCGCGAATGCAGCCAGCGAAGGCACCGTGAACCACAGCGGTGGCACATGGAACAAGACCGGTGGCGGTCACCTGATCATCGGTGACAACTCCAAGGGCACCTACAATCTCAGCGGCACCGGCGCGCTCTCCATCAACGGTGAGTTCTGGATCGGCCAAGGCGGTTCCGGCAATGGCACGCTCACGATGAGCGGCGGCAGCATCACCAGCAACAACTGGGTGGCGGTCGGCCGTGAAAACGGCACCGCGCTGGTGAACATGACCGGCGGCACCTGGACCAAGACCGGCGGCGGCACCTTCATCGTCGGCAGCTCCGGCCCCTGCACCATGAACATGAGCGGCGGTCTCGTGGATGACCAGGGTGGTCTCACGTGGATCGGTGAAAACGGTGGCGCGACGACGGCCACCCTCAACTTCTCCGGCACCGCGGAATGGCGCACCAACACGATGTCCGTGGGTCAAAACACGCCCAACGCCATCCTGAACCTCAATGGTGGCACGATGAAAGTGCAGCGCTTCACCGGTCGACGGGAAGCGGACGACACCGGCACCGATGGCGGCACGGGCACCATCAATTTCAACGGCACGCAGATCATCGCGACCGTGAACAATCCGATCAACTTCATTTCCACCTCGGTGGACAATGTGAACATCGACAGCGGCGGCTTGCTGGTGAACACCAACGGCTTCAGCGTCGTGGCGCCGAAGCCGCTGCCGGGAACCGGCGGCGTGGTGAAGTCGGGTGCAGGCACCCTGACCCTCTCCGGTGTCAGCAGCTACGGCGGCAATAACAGCGTCCAAGCCGGCAAGCTGGTCCTGAACGGCGACTCCTCCGGCACCGGCAACATCACGGTGGCAAACGGTGCGGGCCTCGGCGTCAACCAGGTGAACCCGGCCAATAGCCTCGATCCGGTCGCTGTCACCTTCGGCACCTCCGGAACGCTCGACATCAATCTCGGCAATGTCGCCGGCAATCCGACGGCCGCTCCGCTCAACGTTACCGGCACGCTCACCGTCGGTGGACCGATCACCATCAATGTCGCCGATCAGTTCCCGGCCGTGGGTTCGGTTCCTCTGATCAGCTACGTCGGACCGAAGGCGGGCGGCGGCAGCTTCGTCCTCGGCACCTTGCCGAATGGCGTGGTCGCCAACCTCGTCGACAACGGCACCGGTCTGGTTTCGCTCAATGTCACCAGCGCCTCGTTGCCGCGTTGGGATGGCACCAATGAGTCGGGCCTCACCAAGGCCGGTGACAAGGTCGATGGCTCGCCCGATATCACCGTCGCCAATGCCACCGGCATCACGATCGGTCAACCGGTTCGCGGCCCGGGAGTTCCTCCGGCCACCACGGTTTCCGGCATCGCCGGCCTGACCATCACCCTGAGCAATCCCGTCGCCGGTTCGGCCACGGGGGTGAACTTCCTGTTCGTCACCACCGCCGGCACCAATGAAGGCGTGTGGGACTTCGTGACCGAGAACTGGTTCGACATGGTCACCAACGCCAGCTCGCTCTACACCAATCCGTCTCCGGTGTTGTTCGACGACAATGCCACTGGCCCGACCGCGGTGACCCTCAATACGACGGTCACCCCCAGCTCGGTGACGTTCAACAACAGCAGCCTCACTTACAGCCTCTCTGGCACCGGCAAGGTGACCGGCTCCTCGGGCCTGACCAAGTCGGGTTCCGCGGCGCTCACCGTCAACAACACGAACGACTACACCGGCGTGACCCGTCTGGAAGGTGGCATCACCACGGTGGGCACCCTCACCAACGGTGGCGTCGCCAGCCCCCTCGGTGCGGCTTCCAATGCAGCGTCGAACCTGGTTCTTGCCGGTGGCACCTTGAACTACACCGGCAGTGCGACCAGCACTGACCGCGGGGTCTCGCTGGCGGCGGCTAACAACACGATCGCCAGCGGCCTTGTCCTCGCCAGCAACCTGACCGTCAGCGGCCCGATCACTGCGACGGCTGGCAAGCTGGTCAAGACGGGCACTGGCAGCCTCACCCTCACCAACGCGGGTGCCAACGTCCTCGCCAACGGAAGCGGTGGCGAGACGCCACAGGCATTCCGCTTCGAGGAAGGCTCCCTGGTGCTGAATACCGCCGGCCAGACCAATACCGTGACCGGTTACGCCGCCTTCGGAGTTCCGAACGGCTCGTCCTCGGCCCTGACCTTGGGCAACGGCGCGAACCTGACCGTCAACGGCCGCCTCCAGACGGCCTTGGGCGAAAGCTCGACCTCGGCGCTGACCATCAGCGGCACCTCGACGCTTCAAGTCACCGATGCGGTCCAGATCGGCCTTGGTAATACCTCGACCTCCACGGTCATCATCGAAAACAGCGGCACCCTGAACAAGGTCGGCGGCTGGTTCTCGCTCGGTCACAACTCGAACACCTCGACGATGACGGTCCGCAACAGCGGCACCCTCTCCGGCAACGGTGACCTGAACATCGGCGACACGGGCTCTGCCTCGGGCACGCTGAATCTTCAGGACAATGCCACGGTCTCGTGGGCTGGCGGCAACGCCTTCGTCGGCAAGAACGGCACCACCGGCAACTTCAATGTGGGCGGTGATGCGAACGTGACCGTCGGTGAGACCAGCGTGGGTGGCAGCGGCGGCTCCAATGGTACCTTGGACATCAGCGGCACCTCGAACTACATCTCCAACGGACGTCTGCAAGTCGGCCCGAATGGAGGTAGCAACGGCAACGTCATCATCGAGGGATCCGGCTCCATGCAGGTCAATTCCTACGTCTCCGTCGGCTTCAACGGCCACGGCGACATGACGATCAAGGGTAACGGCTCGTTCAACAACACCGATGACTTCTCCGTGAATGAAAACGGTGAAGGATCGGTGACGGTGAACCTGCAGGATAACGGGGCACTGTCGATGACGCGGACCCTGTTCATCGGCCGGAATGGCGGCAAGGTGGGAACGCTCAATGTCACTGGCGCGTCCACCGTGACCCAGCTGGATGCCGGCTACTCGCTCATCGTGGGACCTGCCGGAACGGGCACGCTGAATATGTCGGGTACCTCCACGGTGACTGCAGCCGCCAATGGTGGCATGCTGGTTTCCCAGGGAGGCGGCACCGGCGTCGTGAACCTCGATGGCGGCACGCTCTCGGTGAAGAAGGTCTCGGACGGCGGCGGCAGCAGCACCTTCCACTTCAATGGTGGAACGCTGAAGGCCAATACCGGAGCGGCCCTCGACTTCCTCAACGGCATCGACACGCTCGATGTGAAGCCGGGCGGCGCCTTCATCGATAGCAACGGCCAGACCATTGCGATCAACCAGGGCATCGGCGACGCCGATGGCGCTCTCACCAAGAAAGGCGCGGGCACGCTCCAGCTCAACTCCGGCAGCAATACCTACCTCGGCACCACCACGGTGCAGGCCGGTGCCCTCGGTGGCACGGGTGCAGTGGCGGGCGAGCTGGTGGTCCAGTCCGGTGCTTCGATCGCTCCAGGTGCTGCGGGTGTGGGAACCTTCACCGTTCAGGACACCCTGAGCAGCGGTTCCTCGATCGCCGGCACCTACGTCTGCGAGATCAATGGCGCCACCGCCGACCAGCTCGCGGTCGCAGGGGACCTCAATGTCACGGGTGCGACGCTCGACTTCGACGTGCTCGCTGCTCCGTCGGCTCCGTCCTATGTGATCGCGACCTACGCTTCCATTACCGGCACCTTCGCCGTGGTGGATCTGCCGCCGGGCTGCACCCTGAACTACGGACCCACCCAGCTGACCCTGGTCCAGTCGGCGACTCCATACAGCCTGTGGGCCCAGAGCTACGGCCTGGATCCGCTGACCGATGGAGCTCCCGGCTTCGACAAGGACAAGGATGGCCAGGTCAACTCGGTTGAATTCGCCCTCGGCGGTTCGCCGATCAGCGGAGAGAACAACGCCAAGATCTACTCCTTGGCGGCTGACAGCGGAGTTGACGTCGACTCGAACCGGGAAGCGATCCTGACCATCGCGGTCCGCACCGGCACGCCTGCCTTCGCTGGCAGCCCGTCGCCGACGGCCACGCAGGATGGCTACACCTACACCATCGAAGGCAGCACCACGCTGGGCACCTTCACCACGGTGGTGACTCCGACCCCGACCCCGGTGACGGCTGGCCTGCCAGCGGCACCCACGGGCTACGAGTACCGGTCCTTCAGCTTGGCTGGCTCGAATGGAGTGCCCACCCGGGGCTTCATGCGAGTGCTGGTGACTCCCTGAAGAGACACCCGCGAAAGATAATCCCAGCCCCGGCCGCCCCAAGCGGCCGGGGCTTTTCGCGACGAATCCGGCAGCGAGCCGCGTCGGCGTGGCTTGCGTTTTCCTAGACCTGCTCTTCCGTTAGGGTGGATGACCCGAACCCTGCGGAAGTCCTTTTGTTTGATTTCCAGTCCGACCCAAGAACCCATGAAGACCTGTACCTTTCCCGTCCGCTTTTCCCACCCGCTCATCACTCGCCATCACCTCCTGCGGCTTGCCGGCCTGCTCGCCGGCACCACCATTCTCGGTTCGAGTTCCGCGCTTGCCGCGAACTGGACCGGCACGGTCAGCACCGACTGGAACAACTTCGCGAA
>NZ_JBBUKT010000024.1 GCF_038066715.1 Luteolibacter sp. Y139
CATCACGAAAGGTATTGACCCCCGGGGTCCGGGCACCTTAGGTTCTCCCCGCCGCGCGGCACCAAGCGCGGCGCGAGAGACGGGAGTCGATCGCGGTTCTTCTTCTACGAAGACAGAATCCGATCGGCTTTTTAGTCCCCTCGAAACAAGATCTTTCACAAATCATGGTCCGGCAATGGTTGCTGGAGTTGTTCGCAAGATCCTCACGAGGATTGAGTTAGCAAGCTCCGGGCCAAAAATGCCGGATGAAGAGGAAAAGGCTAAATTGTGTGCTGCGTGCATGAAGATGCGCGCGGTGTTCAGGGAGAACCTCACGGTTCAAACTGGACGGTCAATTTGACGAACGGTTCCGCAAGGAGCCGGTCGCATACGTTTTTTACGGAGAGTTTGATTCTGGCTCAGAACGAACGCTGGCGGCGTGTTTAAGACATGCAAGTCGAACGGATTGAAGTTGTAGCAATACCGCTTCAGTCAGTGGCGCACGGGTGCGTAACACGTGAGTTACATGCCCTGTAGTGGGGAATAGCCCGCCGAAAGGCGGATTAATACCCCATGGTCCCGCAAGGGTAAAGGTGGCGAAAGCTGCCGCTACAGGATTGGCTCGCGGCCTATCAGCTAGTTGGCGAGGTAACGGCTCACCAAGGCGACGACGGGTACCTGGTCTGAGAGGATGATCAGGCACACTGGAACTGAGACACGGTCCAGACACCTACGGGTGGCAGCAGTCGAGAATAATTCACAATGGGGGAAACCCTGATGGTGCAACGCCGCGTGGAGGATGAAGGTCTTCGGATTGTAAACTCCTGTCATCTGGGAGTAAGACCTGGCGGTAAATAGCCGACAGGGTTGATAGTACCAGAAGAGGAAGGGACGGCTAACTTCGTGCCAGCAGCCGCGGTAATACGAAGGTCCCAAGCGTTGTTCGGAATCACTGGGCGTAAAGGGAGCGTAGGCTGCGTGGTAAGTCAGATGTGAAATCCCGGGGCTCAACCCCGGAACTGCATCCGATACTGCCACGCTTGAGGGTTGGAGAGGTAGCTGGAATTATCGGTGTAGCAGTGAAATGCGTGGATATCGATAGGAACACTCGTGGCGAAGGCGAGCTACTGGACAACATCTGACGCTGAGGCTCGAAGGCTAGGGGAGCAAAAGGGATTAGATACCCCTGTAGTCCTAGCAGTAAACGGTGCACGCTTGGTGTGAGGGGATTCGACCCCCCTTGTGCCGGAGCTAACGCGTTAAGCGTGCCGCCTGGGAAGTACGGTCGCAAGACTAAAACTCAAAGAAATTGACGGGGACCCGCACAAGCGGTGGAGTATGTGGCTTAATTCGATGCAACGCGAAGAACCTTACCAAGGCTTGACATGGATTTCTAAGCACGTGAAAGCGTGTGACCCTTCGGGGGACTTCCACAGGTGCTGCATGGCCGTCGTCAGCTCGTGTCGTGAGATGTTGGGTTAAGTCCCGCAACGAGCGCAACCCCTGTGAACTGTTGCCAGCACGTAATGGTGGGGACTCTGTTCAGACTGCCCAGATCAACTGGGAGGAAGGTGGGGACGACGTCAGGTCAGTATGGCCCTTACGCCTTGGGCTGCACACGTACTACAATGCCCAGTACAATGAGAACCGAGACCGCGAGGTGGAGGAAATCTACAAAACTGGGCCCAGTTCGGATTGGAGGCTGCAACTCGCCTCCATGAAGCCGGAATCGCTAGTAATGCTGCATCAGCTACGGCAGCGTGAATACGTTCCCGGGTCTTGTACACACCGCCCGTCACATCATGGAAGCCGGTAGCACCCGAAGTATCGTACGATCCTAAGGTGAAGCTGGTAACTGGGATGAAGTCGTAACAAGGTAGCCGTAGGGGAACCTGCGGCTGGATCACCTCCTTTCTATGGAGTAGCTTCAAACCTTCGGGTCACTGAAGCAGGTCGAGGCCCCAGTTCAGCAATGAACGGGCTGCGGAGAACGCGATGAGCGCCGCACCAAAATATTATTATACCGCGTGTTATCCGACGCCCGCAGCACACGATTTAGCTTTCGTCCTCTTCTTCTTCAATCCTCCTTCGAGAGGGGGTTTAGCTCAGTTGGTAGAGCGTCTGCTTTGCAAGCAGAATGTCAACGGTTCGAATCCGTTAACCTCCACCATCTTTCATGATCCGTCTCGAGCTTCCAGGGTAAAACCGGGAGGCACACGGGTCTTGGAAATTAATTGGGCCTGTAGCTCAGTTGGTTAGAGCACCGCCTTGATAAGGCGGGGGTCATAGGTTCGAGTCCTATCAGGCCCACCATCTTTCGAAGGTCTGGAGAAACATGATAATTTGTGAGTGAGCAACCGCTCTTTGACATCCGTATGGAGAAATAAAGTTTTTCAAGAGACTGCAAAAAATCAATTGTTCACATGAGCCATTATTTGCGCGGTCCTTGGTATACAAGTAGATTTGCCGGTGTGACTCACGCCGGCGCGCAATGAACCACCGCTGCTTTACGGCATGGCGGCAGGCATTGCGCATGAACGAGCTGATTTCGAACAAAGGAATCAAGCTTTAAAGGGCACAGAGTGAATGCCTTGGTGCTAACAGGCGATGAAGGACGTGATAAGCTGCGATAAGCTTCGGGGAGCTGCAAACGAGCGTTGATCCGGAGATTTCCGAATGGGGTAACCTGGTGGTGTTAATACGCCATCGTTCTTTCCTGAACAAAGATAGGGAAAGATACGCGATACCCGGTGAAGTGAAACATCTCAGTAACCGGAGGAAAAGAAAGAGAATCGATTCCGTAAGTAGTGGCGAGCGAAAGCGGATCAGCCCAAACCGGAAGCTTGCTTCCGGGGTTGTAGGACCCCGATGTGGGACCGTTGACGATAGGTGAAGGACCTGGAAAGTTCCGACAAAGAGGGTGAAATCCCCGTAACCGAAATCCGACGCGGCCCTAGGGTGTTCCTGAGTAGCACAGCACACGTGGAACGTTGTGTGAATCTGCGCCGACCACGGCGTAAGGCTAAATACTAGTTAGCGACCGATAGTGAACCAGTACCGTGAGGGAAAGGTGAAAAGAACCGCTGCGAGCGGAGTGAAATAGAACCTGAAACCCTGTGCCTACAAGGTGTAAGAGCCCCTTCGGGGGTGATTGCGTGCCTTTTGCTTAATGAGTCTGCGAGTCAGTATGTGTGGCAAGCCTAAGTTCTTCCGGAATGGAGGCGCAGCGAAAGCGAGTCCGAATAGGGCGATCATAGTTGCACGTGCTGGACCCGAAGCGGAGGTGATCTACCCTTGAGCAGGTTGAAGCGTCGGTAATACGACGTGAAGGACCGAACCGGTGAATGTTGAAAAATTCTCGGATGACTTGAGGGTAGGAGTGAAAGGCTATTCAAACCCCGTGATAGCTGGTTCTCCTCGAAATGCATTGAGGTGCAGCGTCGCGTGCTGATTACCGGGGGTAGAGCACTGAAAGGGCTAGGGGGCATACCCGTCTACCAAACCCTATCAAACTCCGAATACCGGTGAGTGGAGCGCGGCAGTGAGACGGTGGGGGATAAGCTTCATCGTCAAAAGGGAAACAACCCTGATCAGCAGCTAAGGTGCCTAAATAACGCTAAGTGGAAAGGATGTGAGATTTCACAGACAGTGAGGATGTTGGCTTAGAAGCAGCCACCATTTAAAAAGTGCGTAATAGCTTACTCATCGAGAGATCTTGCGCCGAAAATGATCGGCGATAAGCGTTATACCGAAGCTCTGGGTGTCTACTGTATCAGTAGGCGCGGTAGAGGAGCATTCTCAACACGCTGAAGGTGGATGGCGACTGAAACTGGAGAGTTGAGAAGAGAGGATGCAGACATGAGTAACGATAAGACCGGTGAAATCCCGGTCCGCCGTAAACCCCAGGTTTCCCGGGCTACGTTTTTCGTCCCGGGGTTAGTCGGGACCTAAGCCGAGGCGGATACGCGTAGGCGATGGACAGCTGGTTAATATTCCAGCACTTCCGAAACTTAAGCAGGGAGGACGCATGATGAAAAGCCACTAGGTGATTGAATTCCGAGGTGAGGCTACGGCCGATCCGCATGGCTGGAAATTGTGCCAAGAAAAGCCCCTGTGCATGCTAAGGAACCCGTACCGTAAACCGACACAGGTGGGTGGGTAGAGTATACCAAGGCGCAAGAGTGAACCCTAGTTAAGGAACTCGGCAAATTAGCCCCGTAACTTCGGAAGAAGGGGTGCCCCATGCAAATGGGGCCGCAGTGAAATGGCCCAACCGACTGTTTAGCAAAAACACAGCACTCTGCCAAGACGCAAGTCCAAGTATAGGGTGTGACACGTGACCAATGCGGAAAGATTAAGGTAAGAGGTTAGCCGCAAGGCGAAGCTTTGAGCCCAAGTCCCCGTGAATGTCGGCCGTAACTATAACGGTCCTAAGGTAGCGAAATTCCTTGTCGGGTAAGTTCCGACCTGCACGAATCGTGTAACGAGTTGGGCACTGTCTCAACTAGGTGCTCAGTGAAATTGTAATGGCGGTGAAGATGCCGCCTACCCGCAGAAGGACGGAAAGACCCTATAGACCTTAACTGTAAGCTGTCATTGGTTTTTCGATTCTCATGCTCAGCATAAGTGGGAGACGTTGATATGGCCCTTTAGGGGGTCGTGGAGTCATCAGTGAGATACCACCCTTGGGTGTTGGAAGATCTAACCCCGACCCGTGAAACCGGGCGGGAAACAGTGTCAGCCGGTCAGTTTTACTGGGGCGGTATCCTCCCAAAGAGTAACGGAGGAGCGCGAAGGTGGGCTCAGCATGGTCTGCAACCATGTGTCGAGTGCATAGGCATAAGCCCGCCTAACTGTGAGGCCTACAAGCCGAGCAGAGACGAAAGTCGGCCTAAGTGATCCGGCGGTAGAATGTGGAATTGCCGTCGCTCAACGGATAAAAGGTACCTTAGGGATAACAGGCTGATTTCGCCCAAGAGTTCATATCGACGGCGAAGTTTGGCACCTCGATGTCGGCTCGTCGCATCCTGGGGCTGGAGAAGGTCCCAAGGGTCCGGCTGTTCGCCGGTTAAAGCGGCACGCGAGCTGGGTTCAGAACGTCGCGAGACAGTTCGGTCCTCTATCCTCTGTGGGCGCAGGAAAACTGAGGGGTTCAATTCCTAGTACGAGAGGACCGGAATTGACGCACCTCTGGTGCACCGGTTGTTGTGTCAACAGCATGGCCGGGTAGCTAAGTGCGGACGAGATAAGCGCTGAAAGCATCTAAGCGCCAAGCTCCTCCCAAGATGAGTTTTCCCTGAAGGATCGTGGAAGACTACCACGTTGATAGGCCAGAAGTGGAAGCGTAGCAATATGTGCAGCTTACTGGTACTAATCATCCGTCTGGCTTGATTCCGTTCGGAATCGCTTGCTTCCCAAGCGACCGCGCGAGGCTCAAAGTGGACGAATTGAGGTTGATTGAAGTGAATTTGAAAGCTCCATGCGGATGTCAGAGAGCGGTGATGGCCGGCAAGCTGTAACAAGCGACACCGGCCAAGGCCTCCGACCATTAGAGACCCAGCCCTGAGCGAGTGCCAACGAGCACGAGCGACAACAAACAGGGTTGCCCTCTGGTGGCCAGAGCGTGGTGGAACCACCCGGTCCCATTCCGAACCCGGAAGTGAAACGCCGCAGCGCCGATGGTATTGGGACGACAGGTCCTGTGAGAGTAGGTCGCCGCCAGGTATTTGCCCGTCTTCTTCAGCAATGAAGGAGACGGGCTCTTTTTTGTACGCGTGG
>NZ_JBBUKT010000025.1 GCF_038066715.1 Luteolibacter sp. Y139
AAACCAGGATGCCCTCGATTATGACGACCTCGCCGAATACGCGGCGATCTTGGAACTCGATGCTTCCCGCCTGATCATGGAAGTCACGGCCAATGCCTATGCCGGCCGCGTGCGCGAAGATTTCAGCAGTGGGCTGAGGAGCGGGGTGAATGGAACGCCAACCTTCTTCATCAACGGCGTGCGCTACGACGGACCGCGCGCGGTCGAGTCAATGGTGGCAGCGCTCACTTATTCAGGCGGGTAGTAGGAGCCGCACACTCGGACTCGTCCTTCTTCCTCAACGTGGGAACATGCACGCTGCGGACGACCGTATTTCCAAAGCCCGCAGCCTACTTGGCTGCCACGATCTTATTGAAGAGCGCCCGGAGATAAGGCGCGGTGCGACTGCTTTTTGCGTTGGAGACCTCGACGGGAGTGCCGCTGGCGATGATGCGCCCCCCATTCTCACCAGCGCCGGGACCGAGATCGATCACCCAGTCGGTCTGGGCGATGGAGCGCATGTCGTGTTCGACGACTATGACGGTGTTCCCGGTGTCCACGAGGCCCTGGAGCTGACGCATCAGGCGGTCGGCGTCGGCGGGATGCAGGCCCGAGGTCGGCTCGTCGAGGATGTAGAAGGTATTGCCGCGTTGCGCCCTTTGCAGTTCGGTGGCCAGTTTGATTCGCTGGGCTTCGCCCCCGGAGAGTTCCGTCGCCGGTTGGCCGAGGCGCAGGTAGCCGACTCCGATCTCGCGGAGCACCGAGAGGGAGCGCATGACGTTTTCTTCCCCCGCGAAGAACTCGCATGCCTCTCCGACTGTCATGGCCAGCACTTGGGCAACGTTCTTTTCGCGCCACTCGATCTCAAGCGTCTCCGCGTTGTACCGGGAACCTTGGCAGGAGGAGCAGGGTGCGTAGACGCTGGGGAGGAACAGTAGTTCGACCATGACAAAGCCCTCCCCTTCGCAGGTAGGGCAGCGGCCCTCCGCCACGTTGAAGGAGAATCGGCCGGGGCCGTAACGACGGCGTCGCGCGGCCGGTGTCGCGGCGAAGAGTCGGCGCACATGATCGAAAAGGCCGCAATAGGTGGCGAGGTTCGATCGCGGGGTGCGGCCTATGGGCTTCTGATCCACCCTCACGAGCCGCCGGATGTGCTCCATGCCGCTCACAATGCGACCAGAGGTCTTTTCCTGCGCGATTTCCAGAAGCGGGTCGAGTTCCTCGTCCTCGGATTCGGGCGGATCGCCACCGAGCTGTTCCTGGATTAGTTCCGGTAACGCCTGGCCGACCAAGCTGGATTTTCCCGAGCCGGACACTCCGGTCACCGCGGTTAAGCAGCCGACGGGAATGGCGATGTCGAGGCCGCGCAGATTGTTGCGGGCGATTCCTTCCAACCGCAGCCAGTCGCGTGCCGTTCGAGGAGTAAGGGCTTCCGGCGGTTGCAGGTCGAAGAGATACCTCCGGGTGATCGAAGCCTTGATTTTTCCAAGCCCGTCGGGGGGCCCGCTATAGATCACCCGCCCGCCCTCGCTTCCCGCGCCTGGCCCCACGTCCACCAGCCACTCTGCCTGGCGGATGATGTCCAGATCGTGTTCGACGATGAAGAGTGAATTTCCCGCCGATAGCAGGCCGCGCAATACCGTAAACAACGCCTCGCCATCTGCCGGGTGCAATCCCGCCGACGGTTCATCCAGCACGTAAATCACGCCGAAGAGTTGGGAGAACACCTGGGTGGCCAAGCGGAGGCGTTGCAGCTCGCCAGGGGACAGCGTGGGCGTGCTGCGGTCCAGGGAGAGGTAGCCCAATCCAAGGTCGATCAACGGACGCAACCGCTCCAGCAGCTCCGAGCACAGGCGCTGGGCGGTGAGGCGCTTTTCCTCGGAAACCGAAGAGGTCCGGCGAACGTCAGGCGCGCCCCTGTGGGCGGAACCGCCCGCCGCGACGCGACGCTCGGTGGCAGCGACGCGGGCCTGCTTGTCGAGGGTCTGGTCGCTGGAGAGGTCTTTGATATGGGATAGATCGCCCCGCGCAATTGGTGCGAGCAGGGCCACGAGTCGCTCGAACGAAAGTTCACCAAATTCGGCAACGTCCAGCCCGCAATACTTCACCGACAACGCCTCTTTCTTCAATCGCTTGCCGGCGCAAACGGGGCAGTCCCGGCCGATGAGATAGCGCGACACCCGCTTCTTCATGAGGGCGCTCTTGGTGTTGGCAAAGGTTTCCAGCACATAGCGGCGCGCGCCGGTGAACGTTCCCTGGTAACTGGGCTCGGTGCCCCGCTTGCGGGCGACAAGGGTCTGTTCCGGCGTAAGGCCCGCATAGACCGGGACGGTGGGCTGTTCGTCTGTGAAGAGTATCCAGTCGCGCACCTTCTTCGACAGTTTGCGCCAGGGCGTGTCGATGTCGTATCCCAGAGAGACGAGGATATCGCGGAGGTTCTGCCCGTGCCAAGCCGGGGGCCAAGCCGCGATGGCACGCTCGCGGATCGTTAGCGAATCATCGGGCACCATCGTCTTTTCGGTCGCCTCATAGACGCGCCCCAACCCATGGCAGGCCGGGCAGGCACCTTGCACCGTGTTGGGTGAAAAATCCTCGGCGTAAAGCATCGGCTGATCCGGCGGATATTCACCGACACGGGAGTACAGCATTCGCACCAGGCTGGAGATGGTCGTCACGCTGCCCACCGAGGAGCGGGTGTTGGTTGCGGCGCGCTGCTGCTGCAAGGCCACCGCCGGAGGCAGCCCGCTGATAGAATCCACCTCCGGAACGCCTGCCTGGTCGATCAAACGGCGGGCGTAGGGCGAAACTGACTCCAAGTAACGCCGCTGCGCCTCGGCAAAAAGGGTGCCGAAGGCTAGCGACGATTTTCCTGAACCGGAAACCCCGGTGAAGACTACAAACGCATCGCGCGGAATATCGACATCCACGTTCTTCAGATTGTTCACCCGCGCGCCACGAACATGGACGCAGGGAGGGATGTCTTTCCGGGCGTGAGGGCGGGGTTCCAGCGGCATGGTAATGATGAGGTTCCATTTCTGCGGGGTGCAGAGCGGCAATGCTACCACCGTCAGCGCCTCTTCGCTACTTCTCGCAAAAGTTCAAGGCACCGCCATGAACTGATCCATAGGCAAAGGTCATCAATTTCACGTCGTTAGTCAGTCCGACATGTCCCTGGGGTCTGTCTTCGAGAGAAGACCGTAGGCAGGACGCTTTGATATACCCAAGCGGAACCTTTACGGAGCGCGGCCGAAAGCGAGTCGTTTCAAGCTTCTGGGGGCTTTCCCGGCACGCTGGCTTTACGAAAAGCCAGGCGGTCCTCGTAGGCTCCGGGAGCCCTTGGGCAGGGGAGGGAAGCACTGTCGCTTCGGCGTGGAGGGTG
>NZ_JBBUKT010000026.1 GCF_038066715.1 Luteolibacter sp. Y139
CCTGTAAAGACTGGGGACATCGTTTACACCTGTTCGGGGACATCGTTTGCACTTTTCAACCCTCTTCCGTGTGGCGGACGTGGCTCATGGAGGAGCGGTCGGACCTCCCGTTCCAACGGCGCGTAGCCCTTTGCCCCGCTTGAACGATGTTTCGCGAAGTCCACTGCTCCCAGCCGCTTCCAACAGTAATACACCTCGTAGCGTTCCTCCCCCGTCTGGCGCAGCGCCACCTCCTCGCCCTTCATCGCCTCGCCGATGCTCCACGACACCCCGCGGAAACGGAGGTTGCCCTTCGACTGCACCTTCTTCACCACATCGTCCCCACCATACCATTCTCCTGCCTCACGCGGCTTTGACGGCATCTTCCGCAGGGAGACCTCGTAGCGGCTCGCCGGCACATCCCCGCCCAATGCCTCGTGCGGACGCTCGTGGTTGTAGATCCCGCGCCAGCGCGAAAACTCCCGGCCGCAGTGGCTGCGATCGTGCCACACCGTCGTGCGCGACAGCACCTCGGCATTCAACGTGCGGTTGAAGCGCTCCTCTTTGCCCTGGGTCTGAGGATGGCAGGGCCGGCCGTGGAGCACCTCCACGCCCAGCCGCAGCAGCCATGCCTCGCACGCCGTGAAGTAACCCCAGCTCGTTCCCCAGGGATTGCCGTTGTCGCACAGGATCGCCACCGGTAGCCCGTAGGTTTCAAAGGCCCTTTCCAACAGCGGCCGGAGTTCGGCAAACGTCTCGGTCGCGCAAGGTTCCAGCAGCAGGTTGAAGCGGCTATGGTCGTCGAGCATCGCCAGCGGATGGCAGCGGCCACCGGCAGCCAGTTGCAGCCAGCCCTTGTAGTCGATCTGCCACAGCTCGTTGGGGGCTTCCCGCTCGAAACGCTCCCAACCCCGGCCGGAAGGACCCGCCGGTTGCGACAGCAGCCCGTGGCGGCGCAGCATTCCCGTGATGGTGCTCGCGGCGGGAACGTCCTCCTCGCCGCGGTTTTCCAGCCAGCGCTTGATCTTCCTGCCGCCCCACGCCGGGTGCTCGTGCCGTGCGGCAATGACCAGTTCTTCCATCGCTGCCGGTGTCTGGCCGGGGCTTCCCAGCGGCTTGCGCGATTTATCCCCGAGGGCTTCGCCGGCAAGGTGCCGCTTCATCCACTTGTAGCCCGTTGGAGCGCTGATCCCGAACCTCCGGCACAGCTCCCGGATATTGGCACCCTCGCGGCAGCCCAATTCCACGAATTCACGTCTCAGTTCCATCTCATCACAGGTTCTCCAAGGCATGGCTTGCTCCTCTCCGGAGGTGTAAACCATGTCCCCGAACACCTGTTAACGATGTACCCGGTCTATACAGG
>NZ_JBBUKT010000027.1 GCF_038066715.1 Luteolibacter sp. Y139
TGGAACATCGATCCGGCCAGCCGAGATTCGATTGGACGACCGGCGAACTTTAGGTGAGTCTCCCTCTTTGACATCCCGACCCCGCGACATTGCGGGTTTCGCCGGGCATTTTTTCCAGCGTTGCGGTTTCCAGCGTTTCGATTTTTCCCGAAGCCACATTTTCCCGCCCTCCGGTTTGAGGCATACCCGATGGGTTTTTTCAGCGGCCTCCCGTCAGCAATAGATTCCTAGCGGCCAAGCGGCAGTCGGAGAGCAAGCAGCACCGTCTGAAAAACAGACCACCGTAGTGGCGAAAAGGATAGCGAGGCGCTGATTTAGCCCGGCGTCTCGCTGGTGCCTTGATCCCGACGATCAAAAGGCTGTCGGCCAATCAGAAAGAAGCACGACCATGAGCAACGAAGCCAACCACGAGCAAATGTATTCAAAGAGCCCCCGCACGGCGTTGCCGACGGGGGACGAAGCTCCCGACTTTAGTCTGCGCAGCACGCCGGACCAATGGGTGACCTTGAGCGAATTCCGCGGACAGTCGGTGATTTTGGCGTTTTATCCGGCGGATTGGAGTCCGGTCTGTGGCGACCAGATGGCGCTCTACAATGAGATTCTTCCCGAGTTTCAGAAGCTTGGCGCGGCACTCGTGGGCATCTCGGTGGATGGCACCTGGTGCCACGCGGCTTTCGCGAAGGATCGCAAGCTACACTTTCCGCTGCTCGCCGACTTTGAACCGAAAGGTGCGGTGGCGCGTTCCTACGGCGTCTATCGTGATAAGGACGGCGTGAGCGAGCGGGCGCTGTTTGTGATCGATGCCGACGGCATCATCCATTGGAGCCACGTCTCGCCGGTCGGCGTGAATCCTGGGGCCGCAAGCATTCTTTCCGCGCTCGAAGAACTCCAAACTAAAAAGGAGTCAGCAGCAGTATCATGAAACACGAACTTGTCGAACGCCTGACCGTTCCAATAGGCAAACGCGATCACATTCTAGGACCGGAAAATGCATCCGCCTCTCTCCTTGAGTATGGCGACTACGAGTGTCCCTTCTGTGGGGCCGCCCACACGCTGGTCAAAGCCATTCTGGAAAGCGTGGGCGATCGGATCTGTTTCGCTTTCCGCCATTTCCCACTGAGCAACGCGCACCCGCACGCGGAGCGTGCCGCGGAAGCTGCCGAAGCGGCCGGCGCTCAAGGCGCCTTCTGGGAAATGCACGACGTCCTGTTCGAAAACCAGGATGCCCTCGATTATGACGACCTCGCCGAATACGCGGCGA
>NZ_JBBUKT010000028.1 GCF_038066715.1 Luteolibacter sp. Y139
TCGCCGCGTATTCGGCGAGGTCGTCATAATCGAGGGCATCCTGGTTTTCGAACAGGACGTCGTGCATTTCCCAGAAGGCGCCTTGAGCGCCGGCCTCTTCGGCAGCTTCCGCGGCGCGCTCCGCGTGCGGGTGCGCTTTGCTCAGTGGGAAATGGCGGAAAGCGAAACAGATGCGATCGCCCACGCTTTCCAGAATGGCTTTGACCAGCGTGTGGGCGGCCCCACAGAAGGGACACTCGTAGTCGCCATACTCCAGGAGAGAGGCGGATGCATTTTCCGGCCCTAGAGTATGATCGCGTTTGCCGATTGGAACGGTCAGGCGTTCGACAAGTTCGTGTTTCATGATACTGTAGCTGCCTCCTTTTTAGTTTGGAGTTCTTCCAGCGCGGAAAGAATGCCTGCGGCCCCAGGATTCACGCCGACCGGCGAGACGTGGCTCCAATGTATGAAGCCGTCGGCATCGATCACAAACAGCGCCCGCTCGCTGACGCCGTCCTTATCACGATAAACGCCGTAGGAACGCGCCACCGCACCTTTCGGTTCAAAATCGGCGAGCAGCGGAAAGTGTAGCTTGCGATCCTTCGCGAAAGCCGCGTGGCACCAGGTGCCATCCACCGAGATGCCCACGAGCGCCGCGCCAAGCTTCTGAAACTCGGGAAGAATCTCATTGTAGAGCGCCATCTGGTCGCCACAGACCGGACTCCAATCCGCCGGATAAAACGCCACAATCACCGGCTGTCCGCGGAATTCACTCAAGGTCACCCATTGGTCCGGCGTGCTGCGCAGACTAAAGTCGGGAGCTTCGTCCCCCGCCGGCAACGCCGTGCGGGGGCTCTTTGAATACATTTGCTCGTAGTTGGCTTCGTTGCTCATGGTCGTGCTTCTTTCTGGTTGGGACAGCCTTTTGATCGTCGGAATCAAGGCACCAGCGAGACGCCGGGCTAAATCAGCGGCTCGCTCTCCTTTTCGCCACTACGGTGGGCTGCTTTCAGAAGGTGGGCTGCTTGCTCTCCGACTGCCGCTTGGCCGCTAGGAATCTGTTGCTGACGGGAGGCCGCTGAAAAAACCCATCGGGTATGCCTCAAACCGGAGGGCGGGGAAAATGTGGCTTCGGGAAAAATCGAAACGCTGGAAACCGCAACGCTGGAAAAAATGCCCGGCGAAAGCCGCAATGTCGCGGGGTCGGGATGTCAAAGAGGGAGACTCACCTAAAGTTCGCCGGTCGTCCAATCGAATCTCGGCTGGCCGGATCGATGTTCCA
>NZ_JBBUKT010000029.1 GCF_038066715.1 Luteolibacter sp. Y139
CCGCACACTCATGCGGCCCCAATGAATTTCGTCATGAAATTTTCATACCCTGAGGGCCGGAGCCCCTTCGGATGTGAAGACTCTGCCCGAAAATGAGCGATCTGTCATGTCCCCAAGATTTGGGACACACGCCATTCCCCCACTTCACAGGGATCAACGGCGACGGCGAAGCAGGCCGAGGGCGCCGAGGGCACCCAAAAGTGCGGTCGAAGGCTCCGGAATGAACTGGTAGCCGGAATTCACCCCTCCAATGGATTGCAGACCGGAGCTTCCCCGCAGGTTCTCGGTGATGTTGGCGGGATTGATCGTAACTGCGCCGAGCGACGGCACGGAGGGGCCTTGGTAAATATTCATCATCCCGCCACTGGTAATCAGCACCATGTAGGTGATATTGCCGACGGCTCCCATTTCCACAGGTCCCGAACTGGTGAAAGCACCATTGGTGAAAGCAACCGGGCCACGAACCGCACCGGGATCCGCGCCGAGCAACGCCTCGAAGGAGGCGCGAGTCGTAACGCTGGCGACCTGAGCGACACTCAGGTCGACTGCGGTCGAGTAGAAGTAGGCCGTCCCGTTCAAAAGCTGGCCTGTAGTTGAGGTCACGAGGCCAATCGTCGAATTGGCAATTCCGGTGAGGGTCACGCTAACGGCTTTTGCGGTGCCGAAGGACGCCGCAACGGCCAAGAGGGGGGCAATGAGTTTCATCCGAGTTAGGATGTCATCTCTATCAGGAGAGATAGTTCAGTCAAGATGACGGCCGGACTCACCCGGATCGAGGCTTCCGTCGCCGCCTGAAACCCCACTTTTCAAAGCCCGATCCGGGCAACGAAAAGGGGCCGCACACTCATGCGGCCCCAATGAATTTCGTCATGAAATTTTCATACCCTGAGGGCCGGAGCCCCTTCGGAT
>NZ_JBBUKT010000030.1 GCF_038066715.1 Luteolibacter sp. Y139
ACCACTGCGTGGTTTGGGATTCGTCTTGGACCCAGCACTTTTGGCATCTTCGATGCGTTTCCTGATGACGCCGGTCGCCAAGCGCATCTCTCTGGGAAGGTAGCGGCGGCCTTAATGGCGAAGACTGAAGAGCTATTCTCCAGCCCCCCCGTTATTGAAAGGATCGACGTCCTCGCGGCGAAGCTCCCTGAATAAAGAAGCCCGACCTGGGCGTGTCCTCGCCCCGATCATGATGTCGATCGATCTGCTCAAAAGCTATGTTCCGGAGCCGAGGGGCACAGCAGGTTTTTGAGACGATCGGGGTCAGCACCCGCCGCGGCACCGACATGGTGGACCAAGTGCTAACCTCCGCTCGGGGTGTCGAGGGGGGGCGAACCAAGGTGGACCTCGGATTGGTAGCGTGGGAGGTCGTGAAGATCTGGTTGGAAGTACGCGCGTTTCCGGAGCCTCATTGAGCTCGGCATGGAACATCGATCCGGCCAGCCGAGATTCGATTGGACGACCGGCG
>NZ_JBBUKT010000031.1 GCF_038066715.1 Luteolibacter sp. Y139
CGCCGGTCGTCCAATCGAATCTCGGCTGGCCGGATCGATGTTCCATGCCGAGCTCAATGAGGCTCCGGAAACGCGCGTACTTCCAACCAGATCTTTACGACCTCCCGCGCTACCAATCCGAGGTCCACCTTGGTTCGCCGCCCCTCGACACCCCGAGCGAAGGTCAGCACTTGGTCCACCATGTCGGTGCCGCGGCGGGTGCTGACCCCGATCATCTCCAAAACCTGCTGTGCCCTCGGCTCCGGAACATAGCTTTTGAGCAGATCGATCGACATCATGATCGGGGCGAGGACGCGCCCAGGTCGGGCTTCTTTATTCAGGCAGCTTCGCCGCGAGGACGTCGATTCTTTCAATAACGGGGGGGCTGGAGAATAGCTCTTCAGTCTTCGCCATTAAGGCCGCCGCTACCTTTCCAGAGAGATGCGCTTGGCGACCGGCGTCATCAGGAAACGCATCGAAGATGCCAAAAGTGCTGGGTCCAAGACGAATCCCAAACCACGCAGTGGT